>JARIEV010000141.1 GCA_031127225.1 Gemmatimonadota bacterium
CTGCGGCCGACTGATGTGCTGCCTGCGCTACGAGCACGAGTTCTACGTGCTGAGCCGTCGCAAATTCCCGAAGGAAGGGAAGATTCTCACGACATCGCGCGGCGAAGAGAAGGTGATTTCGTGTGACATCTTCCACGAACGCGTGACGCTGCGCACGGCGGAGGGAGACAGCCGTGTGCTGACGCTGGCCGAGCTCCGCAGTGAAGTGGACGGACTCGACCAGCCGGCCGAGCCGGTCGCCGATACCGGGACCGACGACGCGCGCGCATCGGTCGCCGACGCGCACGCCGATCCCGCCGTACGCGCGATGCTCGATACGGTCGAAATCGAAATTGCTTCGATGATGGAGATGGCGCCCGTCGTGGTGGCCCCGGTTTCGATGGCACCAGCCGCTGCCGCGCCGGTCACCGCCGAGCCGTCGATCGATATCGGCGTCACAGAAACGGCCGCCGAAAGCGCCGCCGAGGCCACGCGCCGGAAGCGTCGTCGCGGACGTCGTGGCGGTCGCCGCCTCCGTGCAGCCGAAGAGCGCCGCCAGACGGACCCGACGGGCTCCGCGCCGTCAGGTGATGGTGGGGACGACGACAGCGATGACACCGAGGAGTAAGCACGACGTGCCGCGATTCTACCTGACTACCGCCATCGATTATGCGAATGGTGATCCGCACCTCGGGCACGCCCTCGAGAAGATCGGCGCCGATGTGATCGCGCGGTATCGCCGCCTGTGCGGCGACGACGTGCACCTGCTGATCGGCATGGACGAGCATGGGCAGAAGGTGCAGCAGACGGCCGCCAAGGAAGGGGTGGCGCCGCAGGCGTTCACCGATGCCATCGCGGAGCGCTTTCAGGCGATCTGGGCCCGCCTCGGCATTTCGTACGATCAGTTCATCCGCACCACCGAGCCGCACCACAAGGCCGGCGTGCAGGCGCTGATCCGCTTGATCGCCGAGCGGAACCCGGATGATTTTTATGAGCGCTCCTACACCGGTCTGTATTGCGTGGGGTGCGAGGCGTTCAAGCAGGACGCCGACATCGTGGACGGGAAGTGCGTCCTGCACGCCACGCGCACGCTCGAGGAAGTTGAAGAGCGCAACTGGTTTTTCCGGCTGTCGAAGTACCAAGGATTCCTGCAGAACCTGCTGACCACGAATCCGTCGTTCATCGAGCCGGAGAGCCGCCGAAACGAGATGCTCGGCCTGCTCGCGCAGGGACTCGAGGACATCTCGGCGTCGCGCGCGCGCCTGGACTGGGCGGTGCCGTTTCCGCTGGCGCTGTCGAACGGCGAAACGCAGGGCACGTACGTGTGGTTCGACGCGCTCCCCAACTACCTCACGGCCACGGGGTTCCCCGACGCCGGCTACGAGGCGCGCTGGCCGGCCGACCTGCACATCATCGGCAAGGACATCACGCGCTTCCACGTGGTGATCTGGCCGGCGATGCTGGAAGCCGCCGGGCTGCCGCTGCCGAAGCAGGTGTGGGCCCACGGGTTCGTGCAACTGGGCGGCGAGCGCTTCTCCAAGAGCGCGGGCGTGAAGCTCGACTTGGGTGAAGCCATCGACCGCTACGGCGCCGACGCGTTCCGTTATGTGCTGCTGCGCGAAGTACCGTTCGACAGCGACGGCAATTTCTCGTGGGAGCGGTTCGAGGAGCGCTACACCAGCGACCTCGCGAACGCGTTCGGCAATCTGGCCAGCCGCGCGATCGCGATGGTGGAGAAGTACTTCGACGGCGAAGTACCGGCGGCGGCGCGCCCCGAGGCCGAGCTGGACGACGACGCCGAGATCGCGGCGTACCATGCCGGCATGGACGGTTCACGCGGGTGGCTGCTACACGAGGGGCTCGCGGCGGTGGCGCGCATGACCGCGCGCGCCAACGAGTACACGGCCGCGACGACGCCGTGGGCGGTGGCGAAGGACCCGGCGCGCGCGGCAGAGTTGGCGCAGATTCTGGCGTCACTGATCCGCCGCATTGCGCGGCAGTCGGTACTGCTGGCGCCGTTCATGCCCACCAAGGTGGAAGCCGTGTGGGCCCAGCTGGGTGCCCCGGGCACGGCGGGCGGGCAGCGCATCACCGCGCTGGACGCGCTGGACCCGGCCGGTTGGCGTGTGCAAAAGGGCGAGGGCGTGTTCCCCCGCCCTGCCCCGCCGGCGAAAGCGTAACGCGCGCCGACGCGCGCGGCCGAGCTACTTGTTGAAGTCGACCGTCGGCGCCGCACGCGCGGCTGCGTCAGTCACCTCGAAGTACGTGCGCGGCTTCGCGCCGATCACTTTGGCGGTGAGCACCGGCGGGAAGGTGCGGATGTACTCGTTGTACAGCCGCACGGCTCCGTTGTAGTCGGTGCGCGACACCGCGATGCGGTTTTCGGTGCCCGTGAGTTCGTCCTGCAAGCGCAGGAAATTCTCGTTCGACTTGAGCTCCGGGTACGCCTCGACGGTCACGTTGAGGCGGCCGAGGGCGCCGGTGAGCTGCTGGTTGGCGTTGGCGAGCTCGGTCGGATCGGAACCCCCCGGCTTCTGCAACGCGCCCACGAGTCCGGCGCGCGCCTGCGTGACGGCGGTGAGCACCTCACTCTCCTGCGCCGCGAAGCCCTTGACCGTGTTGACGAGATTGGGAATCAGGTCGGCGCGCCGCTGCAGCTGCGCGTCGATGTTCTGCTTGGCCTGCGCGGCCTGTTCGTCATACGACTGGATGCGGTTGTAGCCGCAGCCATTCAGCGCGAGCGGCGCGATCAGCGGCAGCGCCAGTGCCACGGCGAGCCCGCGTGCACGGGACGCCAGGCGCGTCCAGCGGAAGGAACCGGCGGGATGTCGCGGCGGATGCGTAGTGCGCATGAGACTCCTCAGGAAGAGACGGGGTGGATGACGTCCGATGCCGCCTCGGGCGGCGCGAATCGGTCGAGATATTCAACGAGCTGGTTCAGTCCGTTCACATACCCCGCGAGTACGGATTCGACGTCGGCGTTGGGAATCGCCGTTCCGTGCACCAGCGCCGAGACGCGCGTGAAAGGGGCCGGATCGAAGCCGCAGCGGGCGGCCGTCGCCGCGATCACGGCGTTCGCGTCGCGCGCCGGGCGCACGTTGTGCAGCCGCAGGACGGCGCGAAAAATCACCTGCAGGGCGCTGTAGCTGGACCGCAGCAGTTCGGTTTGCCGCTTGACGTCGGTGCCGGCCACCATCACGCCGCGCCGCAGGCGCAGCAGCTTGCCCATGGCCTCCTGCTCGGTCTGGAGACGCAGATGATGCACATGCACGACGATGTTGGCGGTCGGCAATGTGCCGTGCAGCAGCCGGTGCCGCTCGAGGATGTCGGCGTACTCCATCGGGAAGATATCGGCCGACCGCTGCCACTCCGCCTCAGTGAGCTCGAGCACGGGCGGATTCCCGGCCTCCTGCCACGCCCGCATGGTCTGCGCGAGTGAGCGCATCTGGGCGAGCGCGATGGATGAAACGATCACCATCACGTTGTAGTCGGAGTAGCCGGCTACTTGCTCGCCGCTGGCGGCGGACCCGTACAGCACGACGGCGCGCAGCGCATCGCCGTGCACCTGTTGGAGTTGCCGGACCAGATCATCGAGGGACATCGTTGCACGTGCCATGTTCAGATCACCAGTTGGAACCGCCACCACCACCACTGAAGCCGCCGCCGCCGCCGAATCCACCGAAGCCGCCGCCCCCGCCACCGCCACCGAACCCGCCAAACCCACCGCCACCGCCGAACCCGCCATGGAGCGAGGGACCGGGAATCGGGATCGGGATGCACCCCACACAGCCACGACGCCGACGCCCACCGGCCCCGTTGAGCACGCTGACCAGCATCATCAGCCCCAGCACGATCAGAAACGGCGGGATGCCGCGTTGCGGCGCGCGCTCACGGCGCTGCGGGCGCGGGGCACCGTCCAGCGTGACGCCGAACGTGGCGGCGTACCGATCGGCCACGTTCAAGGCGAGCCCCTCGAGCGCACCGGAGTAGTCGCGGGCCTTGAACAACTCCGTCTGCTCGCGGCACAACGCGCCCGCGGTGGCATCGGTGATGAAGCCCTCGACCCCCTGTCCCGTTTCGATGCGGCAATAGCCGCGGCCGTCGTCGGAGGTTTCCTTGGGCACGAGCAGAATGATCACGCCGGCGTTGCGCGCCTGATCACCGATGGCCGCATCGGCGCCCACCTTCCATTCGCGCCCCAGGCGCAGCGTGACCTCTTCCACCGGGCGCCCGCCCAGATCCGGCAGCGTGACCACCACCATGTCGCCACGGGTGGCGGCATGGACGCGCTGCGCGAGGTCATCGATCCGCGTACGCGCATCGGGCGTGAGCACGTTGGCGAAGTCGTTGACGTATCCCACCGGCTGTGGCAGTGGCGTCGCCCCGGTAACCTGCGCCCACGCCGACGACACCGGCCACAGCGCGCTGGTGACAGCCAGCGCCAGCACCACGGGCAACATTTGTCGCAGCCGCCACGCGCCCGCGGGCCGCCCACGGGACGGCCACACGGCGAAACGACGATGGGCGGGAGAGACCACAGATGGCTGCACGGATAGAAGATAGTACCCCTACACGTGGAGTCGTCATCCGGTGTCATCCCGGACAGGCGGGTACCTCGCGACGGCATGGCATCGCCGTCGCTAGATTTCACCTGATGTCCAGCGGGCCGTGGCGTGTCGCCCGCGCCGACCGGACCCATCCGTGTGCGCCCACCCGTTCCGCCCGGCGGTGGGCGCGGCACTCCGATTCACTCTGTCGATCCACACCGTCATGGTCCGTCCAGCCCCCGCCCGCCGCTTGATCGCTCTGTTGGTCGCCCTCGGTGCGCTCGCCGCCTGCGGACGGTCGGAGACGGCCGCCGGGTCGGCCGGCGGCGCGACCGCCGCCGCATCCACGCCCGCGACCGCCACCGCGACGGCCAGCGCACCGGCCTCTCCCGTGCAATCGCTGGCCGCCGCGAACGGCACCGGGCTCCCGGGCGACACGCTCGCCGACTCGCTGCTAATCCAGCGGGCCGACAAAGGCCGGCTGATGGGACGGTCCGATGCCATGTGGGTGGTGATGATCAGCGACTTCCAGTGCCCCTACTGCAAGCAGTGGCACGACGAGTCGATGGCCAGCCTCAAGCGCGACTACATCGATACCGGCAAGATTCGCATGGCCTACCTGCATCTGCCGCTCTCGATTCACCGGTATGCGCGGGTGCAGGCCGAGGCCTCCATGTGCGCGGCAGCGCAGGGCAAGTTCTGGGAGTACTCCGAGCGGCTCTTCCGTGACCAGAAAACGTTTCAGAGTCTGGAGAGCCCCACGGAGCACCTCGGTGGGCTCGCGCGCGAAGTGAAGCTGGATCTGCCGTCGTACGGCCGCTGCATGCAGTCGGAGGCAATCCGGATGCTGGTGGAGAACGACCTGCGGCAGGCCTCGCAGGCAAAAGTGCAGTCGACGCCGTCGTTTCTCGTGGGCGAGTTCCTGGTGCAGGGCGCGCTGCCGTACAAAGACTTCCGGCGCGCCATTGATACGGCGCTCACGATCGCGAGCGCGCGGGCACGGGCGGGGACCTCGCGCTGAACCCGCTCGTCCGGGCAGCGTACGGCACCGGCGTGGCTGCCGCCCGCCTGCTGTCTCGGGTGGCGCCCTCGCACGGATCGAAGCTCTGGCGGTCGTTCGCGGCCCGGCGCGGTCTCACCGCGCGCGTGGCCGCCGCGGCGCACCGCGTCCGCACCCCGTCGCGCCCATTGGTGTGGATGCACGCCCCGTCGGTGGGTGAAGGGCTGCAGGCACGACCGGTGGCCCACGCGCTCCGCGCGCGCCACCCCGAGGTGCAGCTGGCGTACACGTTTTTTTCGCCCAGCGCCGAGCCGTTTGCGCCCACCATCGGCGCCGACATCACCGACTACCTGCCGTTCGACAGCGCCCGCGACGCCGACGCGATGCTGGATGCGCTGCAGCCCACGGTGTTGGTGTTCGTGAAGCTCGACGTCTGGCCCACGCTGGTGGCGCGGGCTGCCGCCCGAAACATCCCCGTGGCGCTCCTCAGTGGCACCGTGGCGCCCCGATCGGGGCGCCGGGGACTCTTCTCCCGGTTGCTGCTGCGCGAGGCCTACGCGGCCCTGCAAGGCGTCGGCGCCATCGATGCCGGCCATGCGGAGCGGCTGCGCGCGCTGGGGGTGCGCCCGGCCGTGCTCGAGATCACGGGGGACACGCGCTTCGATCAGGTGTGGGCCAAGGCGGAGCGGGTGGACCGGGCGCAGCCGCTGCTGCAGCAGCTCGCGGGCGGTCGTCCCACCCTCGTCGCCGGGTCCACGTGGCCGGCCGACGAAGCGGTCCTGCTCCCGGCCTTTGCGGCGCTCGTGGCGTCGTGGCCGCACGACACGCCGGCGCCGCGCCTGATCATCGCACCGCACGAGCCGACCGCCGCGCATCTGGCCCCACTGCTCGACTGGGCGCGGCAGGGCGGGCTGCGCGCCGTCACGCTGTCCGAAGCGCAAACCATGCCGTCGGCGAGCGCGAGTGAGGACACGGTGCAGTCGGACCACGACGTGATCGTGGTGGACCGCGTGGGGGTGCTGGGCGACCTGTACGCCCTGGCCGACGTGGCGTACGTGGGCGGCGGCTTCCACGCGGCGGGGCTGCACTCGGTGATCGAACCGGCCGCGTTCGGGGTGCCGGTGCTGTTCGGGCCGCGCCACGACATGAGCCGCGAGGCCGGGCTACTGCTCGCGGCGGGGGGCGCCGTGGTCGCGCACGACAGTACGGCGCTGATCGCGGCGCTCCACCAATGGTTTGATCACGCCGACGTGCGCGCGGCCGCCGGACACGCCGCGCGCGCACTGGTCGCGCGTGAACTCGGCGCCACCGAACGGTCAGTGCAGCTGGTGCAGCGGCTGCTGCACGCACCGCGGTAACGGCCGCGACGACTCGCGACCGCAGCCGCGGCTAGCCGCGCAACGGAATCACGAGCGTGGCCAGCCCCGCCAGCAGCAGCACGGCGGCTGACGCGAGCGCCCACTTGAGCGTGTAGCGCTGGTGATCATCGAAGTCCACGCCCACCAGCCCCACCAGCAGGAAGGTGGACGGCACCAGAGGGCTGAGCAGGTGCACCGGCTGGCCGATCAATGACGCCCGCGCCATCTCGGCGGCGGTGATGCCATACGCTTCGCCCGCCTTGGCGAGAATCGGCAGGACGCCGAAGTAGAACGCGTCGTTCGAAATAAAGAACGTGAATGGGATGCTGAGCACGCCCGTGACAACGGCCAGATACGGCCCCAGCGCGGCCGGCACGAGGCCGATCACGCTCTCCGCCATGGCGTCCACCATCTTCGTGCCCGACAAGATGCCGGTGAAGATGCCCGCGGCGAAGATGAGGCCCACCACCGCGAGCACATTGCCCGCGTGCCGCGACAACAGCGCCTTCTGCTCATCGATCGTGGGGTAGTTCAGCAGCATCGCCACCGCGAAGCCGATCATGAAGATCACTGGCAACGGCAAGACCGCCGCAATCAGCGCCACCAGCAGCGCCACGGTGAGCACCGCGTTCACGATCAGGCGATCAGGGCGCCGATGCAGCGTATCCTCACTGATGTCCGGATTGGCGAGCTCCTCAAGCAGCACGTGCACGTTGGCCGACGACGCGGCACCGACCGCGGCGAGCCGGCGACGTTCGCTCAGACCGAGCCGATACGACGCGTACAGCACCCAGCACACGCCAGCGACGAGCGCCGGGATCATGGGCACGAACACCGTGCTCACGTCGATGGAAAGCGCGCTGGCGGCGCGCGCCGTCGGCCCTCCCCACGGCAAAATGTTCATGACGCCTCCGGCCAACATGGTGACGCAAGCCAGCACCAGCGGGCGCATGCCCAACCGGCGAAAGAGCGGCAGCATGGCGGCGGTGGTGATCATGTAGGTGGTCGACCCGTCACCGTCGAGTGACACCAGGAGCGCCAACACCGCCGAGCCCACGACCACTTTCATGGGATCGCCGTGCACGAGGGCGATGAGCCGTTGTACGAACGGCTCAAACAGGCCGGCGTCGAGCATGATCGCGAAATACAGAATCGCGAACATCAGCATGACACCAGTCGGTGCGAGCTTGGTGATGCCGGCCACCATCATCTCGCCGAGCTGCGGGGCGAAGCCGCCCGCGATACCGAAGGCGAGGGGTACCAGGATCAGCGCCGTCAGCGGCGACAGCCGTTTCGTCATGATCAACGTCATAAAGACGATGACCATGCCATAGGCGAGGAGCGTGAGCAGCATCGCCGACTACTGGCGTGCGGGGGCGAGCGGCAGCACGATGTGCGACGGATAGGTCGCGCTGTGCTGGACCGAAATGTCGGTGGTGATCATGCGACGGTTCTTGCCTAGCGGCTCGCCGGTGTTGGGATTCACGTCGAAGCGCGGGAAGTTGCTGCTGGAAATATCC
The DNA here is from genome assembly GCA_031127225.1 of Gemmatimonadota bacterium. GTDB lineage: Bacteria > Gemmatimonadota > Gemmatimonadetes > Gemmatimonadales > Gemmatimonadaceae > Gemmatimonas. Next base: position 8,405 of record JARIEV010000141.1, read on the forward strand.
ACGCGGATGCGGTGCCCCTTCTTGAACACGTTCGCCGTGGGGAACGGATCGATCGTGAACTCGTACACGCGGCCGGGCTGCAGCATCACGGCATGATCGCGCGTGGCGCGATACCGGCCGCGCACGATGGCATCGGTGAGATTGAGGTCGAAGCCGCCGGGCCAGTCGGTACTCGAGGGATACACGTCCACGAGTTTCGCCGTGAAGTCCGCGTCCACGGTGGTGGCCGACGCAAACAGCTTCACCGTGATCGGCCCGATCACGGTCATGTCCTCGGCCAGCGGCTCGGTCTGAAACACCACAACATCGGCGCGCGAACGGAGCGGCAGCCACGGCGCCGCCGAGGGTGGGAAGCGCGGGTCTTCGCGCTGGTTGTACGCGCCGTCCTTGAGACGGGCCGACGAGCCGCCGCCGACTGTCGGCACGGGGTGGCGCGGGTCGAAGGTGTACGTGGTCTTCGACTGGAGTGCCTTCGGCTTCGTGGGGCGCAGCGAGCCGTCGGCTTGGAAGTAATACGGCACCATGCGCGTGCCAGTCACCGGCCACGTATCGCTCGTGCGCCAGTACCCGCCGTGCAGCAGGCGCCCGTTGGCGTCCTTCCGCCCATCGCCCGTGCCCATCACGAACACGCGCACCGCCGGGTCCTTCTCGATCCCGTTGGCGGTGCCTTTGAGGTGATGATCGAACCAGCGCAGGTGGAAGTCGGTGAGGAAATCGGGGATTGCAGCGCTGTCGCCGTACGCCACGTCACCGGCGAAGCTGCGGTTGTTGCCGCCGTGCGTCCACGGACCGATCACGATGCGCTGCGGCGTCTTCTTGAGCTTGCGTAGCTCGGTGAAGTTCTTGAACGTGCCGGCGGTGAAGATGTCGTACCAGCCACCCACGTGCATCATGGGGATGTCCGACGTTTCGCCGTAGTGCTCGTCCCACGCCAGCATCGGATCCTTCCAGTACGCGTCGTAAT
>JARIEV010000008.1 GCA_031127225.1 Gemmatimonadota bacterium
CGTCCAACGCTGCGCGGCTGGATTGAGGTCGACGCCGATGATGCGCGCGTCGTTGCCAAGAAACTGTCGCCACATATGTAGCGACCCGCCGTTCAGGACGCCGATCTCGACGAACGTGACGGGGCGTCCGCGGTACCGGGTCAGCAGCTCATCGTAGATGGCGAAATAGTTCGCGTGCTTGATCGACAGGTACGGCGCGCTGTCGTAGCAACGGCGGGACGATGGACCGTCGTGCAGCGGAGCCGACGGGTCGGTCACCGGTGGCGCCTCAGCCACACCGTGTACCCACACCCCGTACCCGCACCGGCAACCGCAGGGCGCGCCGCGGCACGGCCGCCAACTCCCCGACCAACGTGCGCGCGGTCGCGAGCAGAAACGTTCATCATGCCGGCAAAGCTACGCGCGCAGGAGCTCGTCCACCATCACGAGCACCCGCGCCGACGACAGCTCCGTCAAACACCGGTTCAACGCGCAACGGGCATACGCGCGCCCGTCATAGCACGGCGCACAGGGCAATCCGGCGGCGGCACTCGCAACCACGACCGGCATGCCGGCGGGGACGCGCTCCGCCGGCGCCGTGGGACCGAAGAGCGCCACGGCTGGGGTACGCGTCAGCATCGCGAGATGCAGTGTGCCGGAGTCATGACTCACCAGCAAACGCGCGCGCGAAAGCAGCGCCACCAGCTCCAGCAGCGACGTCCGTCCGACCGCCGTCTCCACGCCGGGCACCGCCGTCATGATCGCCTGACTCTCCGGCCGATCCTCCGCAGCGCCAACCAGGAGCACCCGGTGCCCCCCGTCGCGCAACGCCCGCGCGAGCGTGATCCAGTGGGCGATCGGCCAGCGGCGCAGCGGGTCGTCCCGCAGCACATTGCGGGCGCCGCCGGGCGCCAGGACAACGGCACCAGCCGCCTCGCTGGCCGCGTCCACCAGCGCGGGCTCAAGCGTCAGGCGCGCCAGACAGGGTGACGATCCGTCGGCGTCGTCAACGTCGTCGGGCAAGACCAACCGGGCGTAGTCGGCGCCCATCCACTGGCCGGGACGGGGCGCACGTGGCCGGTCGTCGCGCGCGCCCAGCGCCCCCAACAGGCCGGGGCCACGCCCATTCCGCAACGCCCGTCGCTCGCGCACCCGCACGCCCCACAGCAGGGCGTCGTATCGTGCGTCGGTGTGCGCGACCACGCCGAGGTGGTATACCGGCCCGTGCAGCCGGCGCCACACCGCCTGCAAGGCGTACGCCCGCGCGCCCCATCCGCCGCGCAGCAGCTGCGTCGTGTTCACGGGCACGACGCGATCGATGCCTGACAAGCGCGTCACCAGCGGCGCGAACGCCTCTCCCGTCACCCACGTGAGGTGTGCGTTCGGCCACCGGGAGCGGATGGCGTCCACCAGCGTGGACGCCATGACCACATCACCCAGCGCGGCCAGCTTGACGACGACGATGTGGGGGGACTCGGACATGCGACGAAATAAACACCGGGCGTGTGCGCCCGGGCTGGGAGACGGTTCAAAAAGCGAGGAGGGCGGCGGCCCCGTTGTTCACGCCGCGCCCCTGCGACGTTGCCGCCAATACCACACCACCAGCATGGTGGCCACCACGGCTTCGGCGATCACGACGCTCATGGCCATCCCGGACGCGCCGAACCGACGCGCCAGCGGCAGCGCCAGCAGCAGGTTGGTGCCGCCGGCGGCCATCGTACCCGACAGGACGATCCGATCGTGCCCACGGGGCACCGCGAAGAAGATGCCGATGCTGGTCGCCAGCGCGATGATCGGCAGCACGAGGAGCAGCAGTCGGAACACCGGCACCGCCGCGTCGTACCCCGGGCCCAGCAGCAGCCCCACGAACCATGGCGCCAGCGCCGCGGCGCCCGCCGCCGCCACGGCAGCGCCCGTGCCCAACACGATGACCAGGCGCGCGGCGAGCCGACTGGCGGCCGCGCGGTCCACGCCCTGCAGGTAGCTGAGTCGCGCCACCAGCACGCGGGTGACCGGGTCGAGGAGACTGACCCCCGCGCGAACGATGCGTTCGGCCCCGCCGAACATCGCCACCGTGACGGGCGATGCCACCGCGCCGATGAACAGGGTGTTGAGTTGCATGTACAACGAGCCCGACGCCCGTGCCGCAAAGAGCGTGAGCCCATCGCGCAACACGGCCACGCCACCGGCCCATGCGCGTGGCGTCTCGCGCAGTGCCGGCAGCTCCTGCCGGAGCTGGCGGTTCAGCAGCAGGCACGCGACCACGGCCGCCAGCGCTTGGGCGCCCAGCACACGCCAGCCGTGCGACGGGTGCTGCACGAGCAGGAAGACGGCCAGCGCACCCACCACGCGTCCGGCCGTATCGATTAACACCGCGCGGTGCACCCGCTCCACGCCCAGAAAGTACCAGAGGGGCGTGAATCCGCGCGCCAGCGCAAAGACCAGCGCGGCGGCCGCCATGCGCCAGTCAGCGGCCAACGCAGGAACGGCCGCGACGGCGCCGGCCCACACCACGAACGCCACCGCCGCCAGCATCAGGCGGGCCGACGTTGCGTCGGCCACCGTGCGGACCAGCGGACCGTCTGCCCCCCCGGCGGCGCGCGCCTCGGCCAGCCGACGGGTCACGCTCAAGTCAAAGGCGTACTCGATGAGCAGCACCAGCCAAGTGGCGAGCGCCTGGGCCAGCAGCACCGGCCCCCACCCCTCGGGGCGCAGGACGCGCGCCAGATAGGGGACCGTGACAAAAGCGGCCGCCAACCCGGCGAGGTGGCTCCACAGCAGCACGCTGATGTTCCCCAGTAGGAACCGGGTGACAACACCGTCGCCGGCAACCGATGGGGGGGGAACCGATGCGCTCACGCGCGCAAGTTGACCGGCATCGGAGACGTCGGCAACCGTGGCGCACCATGTTCGCGGCAACGGTCGGCCAGCCGCCCGGCGGGGCCGCGGGTCATCTCGCGCTGAGTGGCGCGGGTGCCCGGCGCGGCGCACCTTGGGGCATGCGCCCCTCTCTTCCCCTCCGCGTGCTGTCACGCGCCGCCATCCTGTGCGGCGCCGCCATGCTCCTGAGTAGTTGCCGGTCGTCGTCACGCGCCGAGCGCCGCGCCGACACGGATGCCCGTGCGAATGCGCCCGTCCCCCCCAACATCGTCGTCCTCCTCGCCGACGATCTCGGCATCGGGGAGCTCGGCGCCTGGGGGCAGCAGGACATCACCACGCCGCACATCGACCGCCTCGCGCGCGAAGGGCTGCGCTTCACCGAGTTCCGCTCCAGCGCCGCGGTATGCGGGCCGGCGCGCTGCTCGCTCATGATGGGACTGCACAACGGCACGTGCCGACTGGACGACAACGACAACGATTATCTGCGTACCGCCGATATCACGCTCCCCGAGCGCTTGCACGACGCCGGCTATGTCACGGGGCTGTTCGGGAAGTGGGGACTGAGCTGGGACAGCGAGCCCGAGAGCTGGCCGAACGCGCAGGGCTTCGACGAGTTCTTCGGATATCGCGATCAGGTGCACGCGCACAACTTCTACCCGGAGTGGCTGCTGAGTGGCACCGACTCCGTGCGCACCCGCAACGTGGTGCCGAATGCCGGACGCATGGGCGCCGGCCGCGCCACCACGCGCCTCGATTACGCACCCACGCTCATCCGCGATCGAGCCTTCCGCTTCGTGCGCACGCATCGCGACCGTCCGTTCTTTCTGTACTGGGCCACCAACCTCCCGCACATCAACAACGAGGGGAGCAAGGGCGAGGCCGATGGCGGCTACGAAATTCCGTCGCTCGGCGCGTACGCCGCCAAGCCATGGCCCGTGGCCAAGCAGAGCTACGCGGCGCAGGTGTCGCGCCTCGATGAAGACCTCGGCGGATTGCGTTCTCTCCTCGATTCCCTCGGCATCGCCGAGCGCACGCTGATCGTGTTTCTGTCCGACAACGGCGCCACGTTTCTGCGGCGCGCCAACGACGGGACCACCGACACCGTGGGCCGCTGGTTTAACGGCACCCAGCAGTATCGCGGCTTCAAGGGCGATCTGTACGAAGGCGGACTGCGCGTCCCCGGGATCGCGTACTGGCCCGGCCGCACCACGCCGGGCAGCGCATCGGCCATCCGCGTGGACTTCACCGATCTGCACGCCACGCTCGTGGAGGCGGCGGGGCAAACGCCGCCGCGTGACATCAGCGGCCGCTCGTTCCTCCCCGCGCTGACCGGCACGGGCACGCTGTCGCTGCGGCCGTATCAGGTGTGGTACTCCCCCGACCGCACGCAGTCGGCGGTGCTGGAGGGTGCATGGAAAGCCGTGTGGATGCGTGACACCATGCAATTGTTCAATCTTCAAACAGATCCGGGCGAACGCACGGACATGGTCATGCGCGAGCCCCGCATCGCCGCGCGCCTCGACACGATTCGTCGCGCGGAAGATCGACGTCGGGTGCATCCCATACTGCCGCGATAACGTCCTGGTGCGTGTGACGCGCCACGCCCTCCAGTTTGCTTTCTTACCTCGCGAGGCATCCGTACCTTCTTCGTGTTGGCAGAGTCACCGAGCCAATCGCGGCGTCTTGATCGGCGGCACACACCTGCGCGGCAAGCGCTGGCAATACACGCTCGAGAAGCCGGACGGCACATCGCAGCTGGTGCTGGATGTGCCGCGATATGACTTCAATTGGCAGACGTACTACTTCTTCAACGCACCGATCGACATCCCAGCGGGCGGCAAGCTGATCTCGACGGCGTGGTATGACAACTCGGCGACGAACAAGAGCAATCCCGACGCCAGCACGGACGTGAAGTGGGGCGAACAGACGTGGGAGGAGATGCAATACACCGGCTTCATGTCCACCGTCCCCAGCCGTCGTCTGAAGCCGGCCCCGAAGTAGCCGCGCCTTAGCGCACCACCCAGTCAGCCGTCAGCATGACGGTATCCCATCCGATGCGCAGCTCGCCACGCTGTACACCGGGTGCGGTGGACGGCATGAGCCAGATGGAAAGACTTTCCAGCGGGGTCGCGATGGTGCTCTGGCGCAGATCGATCCGCGCCGCGTCTTTCTTCGCATCATACGGCGTCGGGTTCACCGACGCCGCACCGGTCGTTTCGGCCTGCAGAATCAGCGTCCAACCGGTGCGTGCGGGGAGCACCTGCGCGATGTAGCGTCCCTTCGGCACGTCTTTGCCGCCGATGGTCAGATCGACGTCGGTCGAGAACAGCGTGGCCCCGTTCGCACCAAGGCGCCACACGGTGCCGAACGGCACCAGGCTGTCGGTGTTGATGTGACGGCCGCGCAGATGTGGCTGCCCGTAGTCGATGCGCATCACCGCCGCCTTTCCGGCCGCGCGCTGCGCCGCCGTATCGACGAGCGTGAGCGAAACTTCGGTGATCGCACGCGTGCTGGGGGCCGCGCGGCGCGCGCCGGCCTGCGCCGCGAGTGGCGTCACGAGGGGGGCGAGGACCAGCACGGACAGGACACACGCGACGCGCAGCGGCGCCGTAAGCGGGAATTCCATTGGCGGGGCGGGAGAGGGAAGAAGGACGAACGACGTACTGCTCAACTCTATCGATCTCCGGTCTTCCGCGCAGGCACCGGCGCGTGTCCGACGGCGCCGCCGGCACCGATGGGCGCAATGCAGGACGCGCCTGTCAGGGAATGCCTCTCACCGCGGCATGCATCGGCCCGTGACATTCACCGCTGAATGCATCGCCCCGGGAGACGACATGTTGCATTGGTTCGAGGACATTACGCGCGGCGACGTGGCACGCGTCGGTGGGAAGAACGCCTCGCTGGGCGAGATGATCCGACATCTCGCCGGCGAGTGGATCCGTGTGCCGGGCGGGTTTGCCATCTCGGCCGATGCGTTCCGCCATTTCCTCGCCCACAACGCGCTCGAGCCGCTCATGCGCGAGCAGTTGGCGCGACTGCAGGCGGGCGCCCCGCTGGCCGAGGTGGGCCTCGCCATCCGCACAGCCATTGGCGGTGGCGCGCTGCCCGACGATCTCGCGGCCGCGATTCGCGAGGCGTACGGCACGTTGAGCGAGCGCAGTGGACTCGCCGCCGCACCGGTGGCCGTACGCAGTTCGGCCACCGCGGAAGACCTGCCGGAAGCGAGCTTTGCCGGACAGCAGGAGACCTTCCTCAACGTGATAGGCGCTGACCCGTTGCTCGAGGCCGTGCGAAAGTGTTTCGCGTCGCTGTACACCGACCGCGCGATCACGTATCGCGTGCATCACGGCTTCCCGCATCTCAAGGTCGCGCTGTCCGTCGGCGTCCAGCGGATGGTCCGCTCTGACATCGGCGCCGCCGGCGTGGCCTTTACGCTCGATACCGAAACGGGGTTCCGCAATCTCGTCGTCATCGACGGCGCGTGGGGACTGGGCGAGAACATCGTGAAGGGCACGATCACGCCCGATGAATGGCGCGTCTTCAAGCCGCTGCTGGGCGATGCCACCTGCGCCCCGATCCTCGACCGCACCATCGGCCCGAAGCACCTCAAGATGGTGCTCGATGCGCACGGGACACCGACGAATGTGGAGACCACCGCCGACGAGCAGACGCGGGCGGTGCTCGACGACGCACAGGTGCTGGCGCTCGCGCGCTGGTGCGCACGCATCGAGCAGCACTACGACATGCCGATGGACATCGAGTGGGCGCTCGACGGCGAAACGGACGAGATGTTCATCGTGCAGGCGCGCCCCGAAACGGTGCGCGCGCGTGAACAGGCGTCCACACTCACCACCTTTACGCTGGTGGGCACCGGCGCGGTGCTGGTGCACGGCGTCGCCGTGGGGCAGCGCATTGCCAGTGGCCGCGTGTTCCGCCTGGAGAGCATGGCCGAGGCCGCGCGGTTCGAGGACGGCGGGATTCTGGTGGCCCGCATGACCGACCCCGACTGGGTGCCGCTCATGAAGCGCGCCGCGGCGATCGTGACCGACGCCGGGGGACGCACCAGCCACGCCGCCATCGTGAGCCGCGAGCTCGGTATCGCTGCCATCGTGGGCGCCGGGAACGCCATGCAGGAACTGGTGGACGGGACCACCGTGACCGTGAGCTGCGCCGAGGGCCCGGTGGGTTCGGTGTACGCCGGCGCGGTCCCGTGGCGCGAGACCAAGGTGGATCTCTCGGCCATCCGTGAAACGCGCACCCAGATCATGCTCAACGTGGCCGACCCGGAAACCGCGATGCGCTGGTGGCGCCTCCCCACCCGTGGCGTGGGACTCGCGCGCATCGAGTTCGTGATCGAACACATGGTGAAGGCGCACCCCATGGCGCTGTTGCATCCCGAGCAGGTGGACGCCGCAGACCGCGCACAGATCGCCGCGCTCACCGCCGGATACGCTGACCCCGCCGAGTATTTCGTGGACCGCATGGCCGCCGGTGTGGCGGTAATCGCGGCCTCGCAGTGGCCGCATCCCGTGGTCGTGCGTTTCAGCGACTTCAAGACCAACGAGTACGCCGGTCTGCTGGGCGGGCGGACGTTCGAGCCCACCGAGGAGAATCCGATGCTCGGCTTCCGCGGCGCGTCCCGCTACTACAGCGATCGCTATCGTGAAGGATTTGGCCTCGAGTGCCGGGCCATCCGCCGCGTGCGCGAACAGATCGGCCTGCGCAACGTGGTCGTGATGATCCCCTTCTGCCGCACGCTCGACGAGGCCGATCTGGTGCTCGCCGAACTCGCCACGCACGGACTCGTGCGCGGGCTGCGCGGACTGGAAGTGTACGTGATGGCGGAGATTCCCAGCAACGTGATCCTGGCACGGGAGTTCGGCGCACGCTTCGACGGCTTCAGTATCGGCAGCAATGATCTCACGCAGCTCACGCTGGGTGTGGACCGTGACAACGCGCTGCTCACCGCGCTGTTCGACGAGCGGAATCCCGCCGTGATGCGCTCGATCGAGCATCTCATCCGCGAGGCGCACGCGGTGGGGTGCAAGGTCGGTATCTGCGGGCAGGCGCCCAGCGACCATCCGGAATTCGCCGAGTTTCTTGTGCGCGCCGGCATCGATTCGATCTCACTCAACCCCGACAGCGTGGTACCGGTGCTGACCCGTGTGGCGGCGCTGGAAGCCACGCCGTAACAACCCACCTTCACCGGAGCACCTCATGGGCGTCCTGCAGAACAGAGTCGTGATCGTCACCGGCGCGGCCAATGGAATCGGCAAGGCTATTGCGCAGCGGTTTGCCGCCGAGGGCGCCCGCGTCGTGGTGTCCGATCTCGATGCGGCGCACGGCGAAGCGCTCGTGCAAGCCATCACCGCCGGTGGCGGACACGCGATCTTTGTGCGGGCCGATGTGTCGCTCGAGAGCGCCGTCCGGACGTTGTTCGCGCGGACCATCGAGACGTACGGTGGCGTGCACATCCTGGTCAACAACGCCGGCATCGAGGGGGACAGCGCCCCCATCGGCGAGTACGACCTCGCACAGTTCGATCACGTGCTGGGCGTGAACGTGCGTGGGGTGTTCCTAGGCATGCGCGCAGCGCTCGCGCACATGGTGCCGGCCGGCGGCGGCGTGATTCTCAACATGGCCTCGGTGGCCGGCCTGAAGGGCTTTACCAATCTGGCCCCGTACACGGCGTCGAAGCACGCCGTGGTGGGCCTCACCAAGTGCGCTGCCCTGGAGTACGCCACGCAGCACATCCGCGTGAACGCGATCTGCCCCGGCGCGGTGGTCACCGACATGATCCATCGCATCGCGAAGCACGATCCTGCCGCCGAAGAGGGCTTTGCCAAGCTGCAGCCCATCGGCCGCATGGGCACGCCGGAGGAGATTGCGGAGGTGGCGCTGTTCTTGTGTTCCGACGCGGCCAGTTTTCTCACCGGTGTCGCGCTCCCCGCCGACGGCGGGATTATGGCCGGCTAGCGCCGCGCGCGTCGAGATACGCCAGCAGGCCGTCCAGCGTGGCCACCTGCGCGTAGTCGCGCTCCGGAATGTCCACGCCCGTGGCGTGCTGCAGCGCAATCAGGAAGTGCAGGTAGTCCACCGAATCGATGTCCACCTGCGCGCGCAGCGGGCGATCGCCGGCCAGCGTGGCGCCGTCCACCTCCGGTGCTACGGTGGCCAGCGCAGCGAGCACGTGCGTGCGCCACAGCGTCGGTGCGCTGCCGGTGGGTGGTGCGACTGGGTGCGGCTCGTTCACAGCGCCTCCGGATGTTGCAGCAGGTCGCGAATCGTGCTCAAAAACAGGCCACCGCGGTGCCCGTCGCTCACGCGGTGATCGGCCGCCAGCGTGATCGTGACCACCGGCCGCACATCCAGCATCCCCTGCACCGCCCACGGCCGGTCGGTGATCGTGCCGAGGCCGATGATGGCCACCTGTGGCGGGTAGATCACGCCGTACACCGTGCCCACGCCGCGGTCGCCGAGGCTGGTCACACTGATCGTCGCGTCGGTGAGTTCCGAGGCGCGCACACCGCCGGTGCGGGCGCGATGCACCACATCGAGCAGCGCCGTGTTGAGCGCGTCGAGTGGCATCGTGTTGGTGTCGGGGATGGCCGGCGCCAACAACCCACCACCACGCAGCGCCGTCACGATCCCGACGTGAATGGCGTCGCTCGGCGCCGCGCGGCCGTCGAGATAGAAGCCGTTGAACTCACGGTGTGAGGCGAGGGCGGTCGCGATCGCCTTGATCAGCAGCGTGGCCGGCAACAGCCGTTCCGCCACGGTACGCTCGGCATTCACCTGCTGCAGCCACACCATCGCCGCCTGCAGATCGATGTCGTGCGCGAGATAGTAGTGCGGAATCTCGCGCTTGCTGCGGGTTACGGCCGCGGCGATCGCCGCCCGCATCCCGTCAGCCGATGCACCCGTCGGCGTGACCGTTGGCGCAACGACCGGCGTAACAACCGGTGCAACGACCGGCGCAACAACCGGCACAACAACCGATGCCGCTCCCCCCAGCGCGCGACGGACGTCGTCGAGGGTGATCACGCCATGCGGCCCGCTCCCCACGACACCCGCGAGATCGCAGTGCTGCTCCTCGGCCAGCCGGCGGGCCGCCGGTGACGCCCGCACGATCGGCGCGGCGGGCACCGACGGCATCGCCACCGTCGCCGGCGCCACCGCCACCGCGCCGAAACGCAGGATCGGCGTGCCCACGGCCACCTTGGTCCCCGCGGGCACCAGCAACGCGCCCACCGCGCCGCCCTCGCGCACATCCACGTCGAACACCCCTTTGTCGGTCTCCACTTCGGCCACCACGTCGCCGCGCGCCACGGTGTCGCCCGGCTTCACCAGCCAGCGCACCACGGTGGCGGCGTCCATGTCGGCGCCCAGCGATGGCATGCGGAACTCCCGCGCGGCCGCTGTCTCCACGTCGCTCATCGCCCGAGCATCTCCCGCACCGCCGCCACGATGCGCGCCGGGTTCGGACGCGCGGCCTCCTCGAGGTGACGCGGATACGGCATCGGCACCTCCGCGCTGCACACGCGGGCTACGGGCGCATCGAGGTCGTAGAACGCCTGCTCCATGATGCGAGCCGCGATCTCGGCTGAGAGACTGCCGCTGCGCCACCCCTCGTCGATGATCACGGCGTGGTGCGTCGCGCGCACCGACGTCATGATCGTGGCGTCGTCGAGCGGGCGCAGCGAACGCAGGTCGATCACCTCGGCGCTGATCTGGCGCGCCGCCAGCTCCTCGGCGGCCGCGAGTGCCGGCCAGAGCATCCCGCCGTACGTGATCAGCGACACGTCGGTGCCCGTTCGACGCACCGCGGCGCCTTCGATGGAGTACGCCGGCGACACCGCCGGGAGTTCGCCCTGCATGGCGTACAGCAGCGCATGCTCGAAGAGCAGCACCGGGTCGGGGTCGGCCAGCGCCGGCGCGAGCATGCGGCGGGCGTCCTCGATGGTGGCCGGGGCGAGAATCCGCAGCCCCGGGATGTGCGCATACCACCCTTCGAGACTGTGCGAATGCTGCGCCGCCAGCTGCCGTCCGCCGCCGGTGGCCATGCGGATCACGAGCGGCACGTTGAACTGCCCACCCGACATGTGCAGCAGCGTGGCCGCCGTGTTCATGATCTGATCGAGGGCGAGCAGCGAAAAGTTCACCGTCATGATTTCCACGATGGGGCGCATGCCCCCCAGCGCGGCGCCGATGCCGAGTCCCGTAAAGCCGGACTCGGCCAGCGGCGTGTCGCGGATGCGCTCGGGGCCGAACTCGTCGAGCAGCCCTTTGCTCACGGCGTACGTCCCGCCGTACTTGCCCACGTCCTCGCCCATCAGGAACACGCGCGGATCCGCCAGCAGCGCCTCGCGCAGCGCCTGACGCATCGCCTCACGGTAGGTGATCGTCTCGCTCATGCGGGGAGTCGCTCGCTGCACACAAACCGCGCCAGATCGGCCACGTCTTCCCACTCGCTCGCTTCGGCGAACGCCACCGCCTCGTCGATCTCGGCGAGCACGGCCGCCTCGATGGCGGCCAGCGCCGCGTCGTCGAGCAGACCGGCGGCGCGCAGCCGCGCCACGCTGCGATCGATTGGGCATCGGGTTTTCCACGCCTCCACTTCGGCCTTGTCGCGATACAACTCGGCGTCGAACATCGAATGCGCCCGGAAGCGGTACGTGCGCAGCTCGAGAAAGTGCGGCCCCTCGCCGCCCCGGATCGCCTCGACCGCACGGTGAGCCGCATCCGCCACCGCATCGACATCCATGCCGTCCACCGGCCAGGCTGGCATGCGATAGGACGCGGCACGCAGTGCGACATCCGTTTCCACCTGCGCGCGCGCGATCGCCGTGCCCATGGCGTACAGGTTGTTCTCGCAGCAGAACAGCACCGGCAGTTTCCACAGCGACGCCAGATTCATCGCCTCGTGGAACTCCCCCTCCGTGGTCGCGCCTTCGCCGAAGAAGCACGCGGTCACACCCGGCCGCTCCTGCATCCGATCGGCGAGCGCCAGCCCCACCGCCAGCGGCAGCCCGGCGCCCACAATCGCGTTGCCGCCGAAAAAGCGGGTGGCCGCATCGAACAGATGCATCGACCCGCCCCGCCCACGACTCACGCCGGTGCGCTTGCCATACATCTCCGCCATGATGCGCCCCGCACTGATCCCGCGCACGAGCGCATGCCCATGCTCCCGATACGTGGCCACCACAGCGTCGCCGGGCAGGAGTCGCGGGATCACGCCCGCGGCGATCGCTTCCTCGCCGATCGCCAGATGCAGGAATCCGCGGATCTTCTCGTCGCGATAGAGATCACTGCATCGCTCCTCGAAGCGGCGGATGCGTAGCATCTGTCGCAATCGCTCCTGCGCCGGTGCGCTGGGCGTACCATTGTCAGTCCTCCGCATTGCATCACTGCCATGGTCACGCATTCCATCAGCCATTGGCTCATTCATTGGTCCATCCATTCCGTCACTCATTGCGACGGTCCTTCCAACGTCGAGAGGTCCCCTTCGGGGAGCCCGAGCTCGCGCGCCTTGAGCAGACGGCGCAGAATCTTGCCGCTGCGTGTTTTCGGGATGCCGGCCACGAACGCAATGGTCTTCGGCGCCACCGCGGCACCCAGCCGAGTGCGCGCAAAACCACGCAACGTGTTCGCCATCGCATCGCTGGCCGTCTCGCCGGGCTTCAGCACCACGAACGCCTTCACCAGTTCGCCGGCCATGGGATCGGGGACACCGATCACGGCTGCCTCCGCCACCGCCGGGTGCGCCAGCAGCGCGCTCTCCACCTCGAACGGGCCGATCAGATGCCCCGACGACTTGATCACGTCATCGGCCCGCCCCACGAACCAGAAGTAGCCGTCGGCATCGCGACGGGCGTGGTCGCCGGTGAGGTACCAGCCGTCGGCGAAACAGGCCGCGTAGCGTGCCTCGTCGTGCAGATAGCCGCGAAACATCGAGGGCCAGCCGGCGCGGAGCGCGAGCTCGCCCTGCACACCGGGCGCCGTCTCGACCGCCACCCCGCCGGACGCCACCCGGTGCACGATCGCCGCCTCGATCCCCGGAAGCGGACGCCCCATCGAACCGGGACGCACCGCCATCGCGCGGTAGTTCGCGATCATGATCCCGCCGGTTTCCGTCTGCCACCAGTTGTCGTGGATGGGCTGCCCGAAGGCGTCCACACCCCACACCACGGCATCGGCGTTGAGCGGCTCCCCGACGCTGGCCACGAAGCGCAGCGCCCGTAGGTCGCGCGCCTTCGGCAGCGCCGTCCCCGCACGGATAAGCATGCGGATCGCGGTCGGGGAGGTATACCACACGGTCACGCGCTGCGTCTCGAGCACCTGGTACCAGCGCGCCGCGTCGAAGTCGCCTTCGTCGATGATGCTGGTCACGCCGCACACGAGCGGCGCGACAATCCCGTACGACGTGCCGGTCACCCAGCCGGGATCGGCGGTACACCAGAACACGTCGTCATCGTGCAGGTCCAGCACCAGCCGCCCGGTGGCCGCGTGCGCCACGACCGCGCCGTGCACATGCATCGCACCTTTGGGGCGTCCGGTGGTGCCACTCGTGAAGTGCAGCAGCGCCAGCGTGTCGGCGGTGGTGGAGGCCACCGCGGTGTCGGTGGGCGCCGCCGCCAGCAGTGCGCGGAGGTCCTTCGTGTCGGGAAGCGCCGCGATCTCCGCCGCGTCACCGATCAGCAGCACCTGCGTCAGTGACGGCAACGCCGCGCGCATCGGCTGCACCTTCGCCCGATAGTACGCGGGGGTCGTGACCAGCACGCGCCCCTCGCCCAACGTGAGGCGTGACGCGATTGGCTCCGGACCGAACGCGGAGAACAGCGGCGCAAACACGCCCCCGTGCCACAGCGTGCCAAGGGCCGCGATGTACAACTCGGGCACGCGGTCGGCGAGCACGAATACCGCCGACCCCGGTGATACACCCAACGACGTGAGCACGCCGGCGAAACGGGCGATCTCCACCGCGAGGGCCGCGTACGTGAGATCGTGCACCGTCCCGTCGCGGCGCAGAAAGCGCAGCGCCACCTGCGTCGCCCGCGCGCCGGCGGCATGCCGCCCGACGGCCTCGTAGGCCATGTTGAGCCCGCCGTCGGGCAGCCCCCTCAGCGCCGTGCGCGCCTGCGCCCACGTGAAGCGGCGGCAGGCGTCATCGTAGTCATCCAGGTTTGGCGCAACAGGCTGGGCATCGGGCATGCCGCAACGTGCGCGCGGCGGGTGAGACGCGCGTCGGGCGGTGCCTGACACGCCTGACAGGCAACGACGCGTTTTCTGTCAGCTACCAGTCGGTTGGCGCGTAGTCTTTCAGGAACTGGCCCCACACATGCTGCCCCGTGGCCACCCCCGCAATGATCGGATCGACGATGCGCGCCGCACCATCGACGATGTCGAGCGGCGGGTGAAAGCGATGGTTCTCCACTTTGCGCGCCGCGATCTCCGCCACGTCCTCGTCGGTGATCCACCCGGTATCCACACTGTTCATGTGGATCCCGTCCTGCATGTAGTCGGCCGCCGAGGTGCGCGTCATCATGTTGAGCGCGGCCTTGGCCATGTTGGTGTGCGGGTGCCGCGTGGTCTTGTTGTTGCGGTAGAACTGCCCTTCCATCGCCGACACGTTCACGATGTGCTTATCGCGGTTGTCGGTGCGCTGCATCAGCGGCTTGAGGCGCGCGTTGAGCAGGAACGGTGCGATCGCGTTCACGAGCTGCACTTCCAGCAGCTCCACACTCGGCACTTCGTCCATCAGCAACCGCCACGAGTTGCGGTCGCGCAGATCGATCTGCTGTAAATCCTGATCGAGCTGGCCGGCCGGAAACAGCTGGGCCACGACCTGCTGATCGTGCTGATCGTCCGGGAGCAGCGCGACCTGCGAGAGCGCCGCCGCATGGGTCAGCCCCACGCGCGCGCGTGCGCCGTCGCCCGCCGCACCGCCGCGTGACACGAGGGCACCGCCCTGCGGGTCGGGGAGCAGCTCGACGCCGCGCAGCCCTTCGTAGGCGCCCAGCACCTTGCGCGCCCCGGGGCTGAGCGTGGCGGCCGCCGC
Organism: Gemmatimonadota bacterium; assembly: GCA_031127225.1. Classification (GTDB taxonomy): domain Bacteria; phylum Gemmatimonadota; class Gemmatimonadetes; order Gemmatimonadales; family Gemmatimonadaceae; genus Gemmatimonas. The sequence continues at coordinate 14,918 of JARIEV010000008.1, forward strand.
GGTCTCGCCGTCCATCATGTGCGCGTAGAACGCCGGCGGGCGGCGCACGGTCTGGCAGGCGTTGTTGACGATGAAGTCCAGCCGTGGTTCGGTCTGCAGCAGCTCGCGGCAGAACGCTTCCACGCTGGGCGTGTGCCGCAGGTCGAGACCGAACACCTCGAGCCGGTCGCTCCACTGCTCGAAGTCGGGCTCCGCCGCGTAGCGCATGGCCGAATCACGCGGGAACCGCGTGGTCACCAGCAGCCGCGCCCCGCAGCGCAGCAGTTTGAGGCCGGCCTGATAGCCGATCTTCACGCGGCCGCCGGTGAGCAGCGCCGTCCGTCCGCTCAGGTCCACCAACTCCGTGCGCTTCCGGAAGTTGAAGTCGGCGCACGGGGTGCACATCTGATCGTAGAAGTGATGGATCGTGGTGAACTTCTGCTTGCAGATGTAGCAGTGCTGCGGCACCACGGCTTCCGGTCCCGGCGGCGCGGACACGTCGGGGGTCTCCCCCTCCACGCCATGGACGGACGAGCTGCCAGCGGCGGGATCACCCAGCAGGTACACGTTGGGCGTGGTGAACACGGGCTTGCGGCGAAGCGCACGGATCCCGGTCTCCTGCAGGACACTGTCGTCGCGCTGCGCGGCATCGAGCTTGCGCTGGCGCGACGTGGCCTTCACCATCGCGCGCCGCGCCCGCACGTCGGGCTGGAACACGGTGGCCACGGCATCCACGAAACGCTGCCGCTCGGCCCCGCTGGCCTGCATCAGCAGCGTGCGATCGGCGATCACCTGCTCCAGCAGGGCCGTGGCGGCCAACAGCGCCTCGCGGAACGAGTCGTCCGGCGGCTGCGGCGCGTGCGTCGGGAGGTCGGGGTCCGTCATCGTGTCACCATGACGGAATTTAGTCGATTCCACCGGCGGGACGGATCACAGCCCACGCCGGTGGCCATCTCCTCAGCGACCCATCAGCCCCAGCTGCGCCGCCACCGCCAACCGATCGACCACCTGACGATGGCCGGTGAGGTACCCGTCCGCGAACGTATAGATCGTCATCCCCTGCACCGCGATCGCACGGCCCGTGGCCGGCATCGCCCCCATCGCCGCGAGGTGCGTCCCGCGCATGATCCAGCTGATGGCGACACGGTCCCCCTCGGCCACCGTGTCGGTGACCTCGAAGCGCAGGTCGGGGAACGGGGCCCGCGAGATCTGCATCCGCTCCGCGAATCCCTCGCGCGACAGCGTCTGCCCCTCCCACGGATCACCGGGATCACTGTGGACCGTGTACTGCTCGGCCACGAACGTAGGGACCAGCGACACATCCCCCGTGTTCCACACGAGATCCATGAACTGGTGCAACCGCTGGGTGTTGTCGGGCATGGGGTTGGGATCCCGGAAGGTGTGGAGCCGTACGCGAGCCGCGAATCCTACGGCTCACACCAGAGATCGGCCACCGCGATGTCCGCGCGGAACGCCGCCGTGGCCGCCACGATCCCGATCCGCAACACACTGCTCACGTTGAGCGGCGTGCTCAACGAGGCAGGGCGGAAGGCACCCCACTCGATCACCACGTGCGTCCACTCCGGCGACACCGGCAGCGGCGCGGCGTAATACTGCCATGGCGCGCGCGTATCGGCGGTGCGCAGATGCACGAAGTACGGACCGGGCGTGCCGCGCACCGTGAGCGCGAGGCCGCGGTACGCGCGCGCGTCGATTCCGGTCCCGGGCGGGTCACCCAGCGCGCAGGCCACCTGAATGAACCCACCGTTGCGCTCCAGCGACACGGTGCCCGTGAGCTGCAGGGCGCGGCGGCCATGGACCGTGGTCATCGCGCCGTGGGCCACGCTCACGCCCCCCATCACGCGGTCCGAAAACACCGCCCAGCGGCGCGACATCGCCGCGGGCGACGCGCCGAAATCATCGAGACGCTGAGGCTCCGGTGTCGTCCCCCCGCTCATCGCGAGGGGCGCGCCTTCCACAGGGCCAGCAGCGCCTGCTCACGCTCCGGCGTGAACCCTGTCTTGATGGCCGCGCGACGATCGGCCGGCAGCGTGTTCCACCAGGCCAGCGTGTCACGCGCCGTGTCTTCCATGGGGCGCACCGTCAGCCCCGCCGTGAGTTCCGGCGTGATGTCGAAGCGCGCAAAGCCCGCCGTGCGGCCGCGCATCACCTGATACACCGGCAACTCCTTGCCGTACGGATTGGCGCCGTTCGCCCGCAGGAAGTCGGCGTCCACCCACGTGTACGACGGATTGCTCCCGACGCCCTGCTGAATGCGCGTCACGAACTCCCGGAACGGCTGCCCCATCTGCGGACCGACCCCGTTGAACACCCCGTAGGTGCGGTTCTCCACGAGCGTGACGCAGAACTTCACGAGATCGCGCACGTCGATGATCTGCACGTGATCGGTGCCGTCGCCCGGCACGAGCACCTCGCCACCGCGGGCAATGCGCACCGGCCAGTACGTGAAGCGGTCGGTGTCGTCTTCGGGGCCCACGATCAGCCCCGGGCGCACCACCGTGACACGCCCCGGCATCGCCGCGTGCGCGGCCTTTTCGGCGTACGCCTTCGCGTGCCCGTAGCTCAGCGGCTTCCCCGCCTCGATGGGGGAATTCTCGAGCGTCAGCACCGGCGCGTCGATCGACATCGGCACGCGGCTCAGGTCCGCATACGTGGAGCGCGTGGAGATGAACAGATACTGATCCACGCGGTCCCTCAGCAGCTCGGTGGAGAGCTTCACCCAGTCGGGCGCGCTCGCCAGCGACGCCGACTCGTCGATCACGGCATCCCACGTACGCCCCCTGAGCGCGGACAGGTCGGACGCCCGGTCGCCGGCCAGCTCCTCGACATCCTTGCCGAACATCCCCGGCGCACTCTTGCCGCGGTTGAAGATCGTGACCTGATGCCCGCGCTTCAGCGCCTCCCGCACGTCGTGCGGACCCACGAAGCCCGTACCACCGAGGATTAGGATCTTCTTGGGCGCCCGGGCCGCGAGAAACGCACGCGAATCAAAAGCGGACACAGCGCCCAGGGCGGCCAGCCCGGTGCCGAGAAACTCACGACGGCTGTACATGATCGGGGGACTCGAGGGGAGGAACGGACGGGGCGCGAGGCAGCGAACGTGTGGCAACGACCGCGACGGGTCGCTGGGGTCAGCTAGCCGCCGAAGTCACCGCTGCGTGTGCCGCCGGTGCGTGTGGCGGTTGCACTGCCATTGCACGACTGCAGGATTCCGTTTGCATCCTCGACATAGTGCGGGATGTACTGTCCGGCGTGCAATGGGCATGGCGTGGCGGTACCATTCCCCCCGACCACGCCGTCCAGCTCGTCGTCTGACAGCGCCGCATCAGCGTCATGATGGGATGAAACAACGGGTTCACGCGACATACGGCGGCCTCAGAGTGCGGAAAAGTGAGTGATACATAAAGACAACTTCATTATGGTACCGCCGACTCGGCGCCAGCGCTACTTCACCACGATGTCCGCCGCCTGCCGTGGGGCCACTTCGTAGCTGCTCTCGTACTGTGCCGACAGCCCCGTCACCTGAATGGTCTGGGCGGTAGTTAGCGCCCGCAACGTGCTCGTGGGCACGCCCGCAAACAGGTGCACGAAGATCTGCATCTCCCCCGAGCCGTCGTTCACGTACAGCTTGTATCCGTAGGGCGAGTCGTCCTGGAAGGTCTGCGTCACGCGTCCTGTGACCCGCACCAGCTTCCCTTCGGTGGCCTCGCCCACCGCGCCCGTGGTCACCACCTCGGGCGCCACCGTGCGCGTGCCGCTCAGCAGCTGCACCGACGCCGACTCGGCCGACAAAATGCGGAACTTCGCCTCGTCCGCCAGCGTGCCGGTCACGCGCACGTGCGCGCCCAGCGCAAACGCGAGACGCGTCGTGAGCTTCACGTAGATCCCAGCGCTGTTGTCCTGCAGCGCAAATCCGGGGTTGCCCATCGCCGATTCGAAGGCGCCGGGCGCCACCGTGACGTAGCCCTCCACGGTGGCCTTCGTGCCGGCGGCCTGCGCGCGGGCCTGCGCCACCGTCGGTACCGAGGGATCATCACTGCACGCGGCCAGCCCACCAACGGCCGCCGCGACCGCGAGGGCCAGCATGCCGGTGCGGGCGCGCCGCGCCACGTGGCGCGCCGTGAACGCCGTGATCATGGTCAGCTCGTCCGCAGCCGCATCGTGAGGCGGTTCAGGGTGTCTTTCCGTTCGTACTCCAGCGCATCCGTCATGCCGCGCAGCAGCACGACGCCCAGATCGTCGGGGGCGTCCTCGTTCTCCAGCGGATTGAAGGGCCCACCATGCCCTTCCCACACCAGCTCCAGCGTCTCCTCGGTTTCCGAGTAGCCGATGGACAGATCGACCGGCGCCGATGACAGGTGCGGCACGTACAGCTGCAGCGCCTCCTCCACCACCAGCAGCAGCCGCTCGCGCGTCGTGCGCGGCAGGATGTGCTTGTCGCAGAAGGCGATGATCTCCGCGTTCATCGCGTACAGATCGTAGTCGGGCGACGTGAAGCGCTGCGTGTAGCTGCGGATGCGGTGAATGAACGCGCGCGTCTTCTCGCGGGTGGGGTGGTCGAAGATCTGCGCCGGCGGCCCCTGCTCGTAGATCACCCCTTCGTCCATGTACATCACGCGCGACGACACGTTGCGGGCAAATTCCATCTCGTGCGTCACGATGATCATCGTCATCCCGTCGCGCGCCAGACTGCGGATCACCGCCAGCACTTCGCTCACCGTGGTCGGGTCGAGCGCCGAGGTGGGCTCGTCGAAGAGGATCACTTCGGGCTCCATCGCGAGGCAGCGCGCAATCGCGACGCGCTGCTTCTGCCCCCCCGACAGTTCGTCGGGGAGATGATCCGCCTTCTCGCCCAGCCCCACCACGCGCAGCAGGTCGCGCGCCTTCGCCTCGGCCTCCTGCGGCGACTTCCCCAGCAGCCGCATTGGGCCGAGCGTGAGATTCTCCAGGCAGGTGAGATGCGAGAACAGGTTGAACCCCTGGAACACCATGTTCATGCGCTGCCGGATTTTTGGCACGTCGACGTCGGCGCCCAGCACGTTCGTGCCGTCAAACCAGATGGCGCCGCTGGTGGGCTGCTCCAGCAGGTTGAGACAGCGCAGGAACGTGCTCTTGCCGGTGCCCGAGGGGCCGATGATCGAAATCACCTCGCCCTTTTGAATGTCGCAGGAGATGTCCTTCAGCACGGCCACGGTGCCGAACTGTTTCGCGAGCCGTTCGACACGGATCATGCGGTGCTCCGCGCCTGACGGCGCTGCCGGGGATCAGTCCGACGCTCGAGGGCATCGAGCGCCCGCGTGAGGACCCACGCGATGAGGAAATACAGGATGGCGACCAGCACCAGCGGAAAGAAAGCGTCGAAAGTGCGGCTGCGGATGATGTCACTGGCCTTGGTGAGGTCCTGCACCGCAATGTAGCCCACGATCGAGGTCATTTTCACCAACGAAATGAACTCGCCCTTGTACACCGGCAGCACCCGCTGCACCGTCTGCGGCAGCACAATGTGCGTGAACGTGGCGACCTTCGTGAAGCCCATGGAGAGGCCGGCTTCCGTCTGGCCGCGGTCGATCCCCTCGATCCCCGTGCGGAAGATCTCCGCCACATAGGCCGCGAAGTTCATACCGAAGGCCAGCACCGCCACCACGACCGGACTGATGTTCACCGAGGCGAACACCACGTAGAACACCAGCATGAGCAGCACCACCACCGGTGTGCCGCGCAGCACCGCGATGTAGCCCATCGCCACGCGCGACAGCAACCGGTGCTCGGACATGCGCAGCGCGCACACCAGCGCGCCCAGCAGTGTGCCGAACAGCGTGGACAACAGTGCAATCAGCACCGTGGTCTGCAAGCCGTCCAGCAGCAGCAGATAGCGCTGTTCCTGAATCAGATTGGACTGGATGCTGGCGCCGATGCCCTCGAGCCACGACGGCGCCGCCGCGTTGTTCGCGTCGAGGCCGAGCGCGCCGGTGGCACCACCCGGCTTGCTCACCATCATGCGTTGCGCATTTTCGTAGTACGTCGTGGAGAAGGCCACCCGCTTCCGACGCTCGGGCGTGTCGGACATGCCGGTCACCACCATATCGATTTTCCCCGACTGGAGCGCGGGGATGAGCGCCATGAATTTTGAGTTGGCGAAGACCACTGGGCGATGCAGCAGCGCCCCGAGACGCCGCGCCAGTTCGCCGTCATGTCCGGTAATGCGTCCGTCGCCGTCTACGAAACTGAATGGTTCGCGCGTGGCCGACACGCCGATCGTGAGCGGCTCTCCCGTGGGGGAGGGCGGAATGTCCGGTTCGTTGTACGGACTCAGGTCGGGTTTGAACCAGCGCGTCTTCATCGCACTCAGCGTGCCGTCCCGCCGCAGCGAGTCGAGGGCGACGTTCACCGCTGCCAGCAGCGCCGTGTCGCCCGGACGCACCGCCACGGCGGTGTTTTCGGCGGTGAGCGGTTCGGCCACCAGCGTCAGATCCAGGTTTTTCTTCGTGACCTGCAAGGCGCCCGGAAAGGCCGTGACCACCGCATCGAGCTGTCCGGCGCGGATCGCGGCCACGGCGTCCATGACGTCGTCGAACGTCTTGATGTCGGCCTTCGGAAAGCGCTCCAGGACGATCTGTTCGCCGCTCGAGCCGGCCATCACGCCGATGCGCGCCGTGGCGGCGTCGTCGAGAGTGGTGATCGGGGCGTCCGTGCGTTGGCAGCCGGCGGCCGCGAGCGCCAGCAGGCCGCTCATCACGCCGCCCATCAGGCGTACGAACCGTCCCGCCCGCGTCGCCCGTCGTCGCGCGGCATCCTGTCGGCCCATCACGGGCTCGCGCATGAACGTCTCCATCGCCTCAGGGGTCGGATGCGCAGCCTGCACCGGAATCACCACGCGCCCGACGGGTACATCGAACCATCGCCGGCGCGATCACGCCGGACGACCACGACGCCAACAGACCGCTACACCAGCTGACGGCGCACGAGATCGCGGAATACGCCGTCTTCCGCCATCAACGCCGCGTACGTGCCGGACTGCACGATCCGTCCGGCCACCATCACGTGAATCCGGTCGGCATTGATCACGGTGCTGAGCCGGTGCGCGATCACCACCCGTGTGGCCTGCAACCGGTCGAGACTCGCGCTCACCACCGCTTGCGTCGCGTTGTCCAGCGCACTCGTGGCTTCGTCGAAAAAGAGCACCCGCGGCCCCTGCGCCAGCGCCCGCGCGATCAGCAACCGCTGTCGCTGGCCGCCGGAGAAGGTGCCGCCCCCTTCGCTGATCATGGTGTGCATCCCCATGGGCATCAGCGTGATGTCCTCCTCCAGCGCCGCGCGCCGCGCCGCGTCCCACGCATCATCGATGGTGAGCAGCGTGCTCCCCACGATGTTCCGGTAGATATCCCCCGGCATGATCTTGCTGTGCTGCAGCACCACGCCCAGCTGCCGCCGCACGGCGGAGACATCCAGCGCGGCCAGATTCTGCCCGTCGTACTGCACCGTCCCGCGCTCGGGCGTTTCGAAGCCCAGCAGCAGGCGCAACAACGTGGACTTCCCCGACCCCGACGGCCCCACGACCGCCACGAATTCCCCCGCGCGCACCTCGAGCGACACGTCATCGAGCACGGGCGGCCCCGAGGGGTCGTAGCGGAACGTGACGCGGCTCAGCGCAATGTCCCCCGACAGCTCGCCGGGATCCTGCTGGTTGGCCGCGACTTCGGGGATGGCCTCGAGGATGGGACGGACGCGCTGATACAGCGGCTGCACACCCAGCACGGTCATCGCCGTGCTCCCGAGCGAGATGGCCGCCATCAGCACCTGCGTGAACGCCGCGTTGAACGCCAGAAACGTGCCCGTGGACATCCCGCCGTCACCCGTGGACGACGCCACGCCGCCGAACACGGCCACCACGGCCAGCACCGGGAGCGCCCCCTGGAAGGTGGTCAGCAGATTCGTGGCCAGCCGCGCCTCGTACGACACCCGCCGCTTCTCGCTGAACGTGGACGCCCACACGCCAAACGCGTACCCCTCGGCCCCCGCCACCCGCAGCTTCGAAATACCGGTCAGCAACTCGAGCACCACGCCGGCCAGCTTCCCCTCCAGCCGCTGCTCCACGCGCGAGCGCTGCAGCTGGCGGTACCCCACCGCCACCGTGACACCCGTCGTGAGGGCCAACACCCCCATCGCCAGCAGCGACAACCGTGGGTCGTAGTACACCAGCAGCCCCACGCTCGGCAGCGCCGTGAGCGCCGTGAACACGGCCCCCGTGACCGCCCCCGACAGCACCTGACGGATGTTCGAGAACGCCATCGTGCGGGTGCCCAGATCGCCCGACGAGAATTGCCGGAAAAACGATGCCGGCAACCGGAGAATCCGGTCCATCACCGCCGCGTTCATCGTCGCGTCCAGCCGGTTCTCCACCCGCAGCATGGCCAGCGACCGGGTCACGGTGAACAACGCCGCGGCGATCGACGCCACCGCCAGGCCGAGCCCGAGCTGCATCAGCGCCCCACGCTGCGCCTGCGGCACGAGCGTGTCAAAAATCAGCCCGGTGGCCATCGGCATGACCACCGCCAGCGCACCACCCAGCAGCGCCATCAGCAACACGCGCCGGAGATCGGGACCGCAGTCGCGCAACCCGAGCGCCAGCAAGCGGGCACCCGTGACCGCCTGGGCGGCCATGCTGGGGTAAAACATCGTCGCACCGGGCGCGATGGTGGACGCCGCCGTCGGCGTGATGGGGGTCGTGGTGCCCGCCGTCGGGTCGTACAGGCTGTAGCTGGCGTGCGACGTGGGGAGCAGCGCCACCGGCAAGCCGCTCTCGCGCCGGAACCCCAGCAGCGCCCCCTGATCGGTTCGCCACCACCCGTCGGTGAGCTGCACCGGCCGGGTGCGGGTCTGTGAGGCCTTGGCAATTTCCACCAACGGGTTGGCGGCGCGCGCGCGCGCATCGTCGGTGCGCTTGGGTGGCACACGCATCGTGATGCCCATGACGCGGCCCACGGCCGCGCAGGCCAGAAACAGCGGATCGTCGCTGGCCTCGGCCGGCGCTGACGCTGCCGGGCTCCCACCCAACACCGCGGTGAGCTGCGCGAGCGCCGCCTGCTGCGTGCGCAGACGGCGCGCCGCCTTCTCCGTGAGCCGGTTGTATTCGTCCACGGCCACCAGCGACGTGTTGAACAGCTCGCACGACAGCACCAAACTGTGCAGCGTCAGGAGCGCCGGCCACACGGACGCCTCGCGCAGCGCCGTCTCGGTGTCCACGGCGTCCACGGCCGAGTCCTGCAAGAGTTGCAGCCACGTGTCAGGCGTAATGGGCACGCGCGACGGCACCCCTCCCGCCTCACTGCCGGCCGTGTCCGCGCTGGTCGCCTCCATGTCGATGAACAGCGCGGCACCGGCGGTCTGGCGCAGCCAGGCCACGCCGCGCGCCGGCCGCACCCGTTGCCCCTGCCCCACCGCCCCCGTGGTACCTGGCATGACCAACACGTCGGCCCGCGGCTTGGGCGTGATGTGACGCGTGACGCCCGACGACACGCCCGCCACCCACCGGTCGATCCCCGCCACCACCTCCGCCATCGCCGCCGCGTCATCGGCCGGATCGGCCGTCGACGCCACGGCGGCGCGCAGCGCGTCGAGGGGCACCTCCACCACCTCCGTGCCCACCACGCCCGAGGCCAGCAGGGCGAGACCGAAGTCGGTGTCCATGCCGAACAGCAGATCGCCGGCCCGCGCGCTCAGAAAGTGATGGCGAATCCCGCGTTGCGACGCGTCACCCGTGCGCACGAGGAACAGTTCGAGCTGGCCGGTGCGCACCAGCCACACGCGTGCCGCGCCGTCCAGCAGGAACGGGGCGTTCCCCGCCACCGCGCGCGGGGTGCCGGTCTCGAACAGGGCGCGCAGCCGCGCCGACGTGAACGCGGGCGTCAACTGGCGATCAACCGCGCGTAGGCGCCATCGAGCGCTTTCAGCTCATCGTGCGTGCCGCGCTGCACCACGACGCCGCGCTCGAGCACGATGATCTCGTCGCAATCGCGGATCGTGCTGAGCCGGTGCGCCACGATCAGACAGGTGCACCCGCGCCGGCGCAGGTTGTCGTCCACCCGCTTTTCCGTGGTGGCATCGAGCGCGCTCGTCGCTTCGTCGAGCACCACGATGGACGGATCGCCCACCAGCGCGCGCGCGATCTCCAGCCGCTGGCGCTGCCCGCCGCTGAAGTTGCGTCCCCCTTCGTCCACGCGCCCATCGTATCCGCCCGGCCGCGCGGCGATGTCCTCGTGAATGCACGCATCGTTGGCCGCCTGCACGATGCGCGCCTCGGCCAGCGTGCTGTCCCACATCGTGAGGTTGTCGCGCAGCGTACCGTCGAACAAAAAGATCTCCTGATCCACCAGCCCGATCGAATCCGTCAGCACGCGGCGCGGAAAGGCACGGCGCGGCTGCCCGTCGAACAGCACCTCACCTGACCACGGCTCCTGCAGCCCGGTGACCAGACGCGCCACGGTGGACTTACCGCTGCCGGTGCCGCCCACGAGTGCCACGCGCTCACCGGGACGCACCGTGAGGCTGAAGTCCGTGATCAGCGGCGGCTCGAGGCGGCTGTATCCGAAGGTCACGTTCCGCAGCTCGATCTCCCCCGACAGCTTCACCACCCGTGCCGCATCCGCCATCGTCCCCGCTTCGGCCTCGGGGGCCAACTGCGGATCGATCGGGTACTGCATCACGTCGTCCAGCCGGTTCATGTCGGCTTCCAGCATCTGCACGGTGGCGCCGAGTCCCACCAGCTGCGTCACCGGCCCCATGAAGCTGGCCGTCAGGGTCTGAAACGCCATCAACGCGCCGATGGTAAGCACGCCATCCATCACGCGCAGCCCGCCGATCCACAAAATCGCGACCGTGGTGAGCGCCGACAGCACCGTGGGCACCGAATTCACGAGCAGCGATGGCACCGCAAGTTCACCGGTGCCCGTGACCACCTTCGCCTGAAAGCCCGCCCATCGCGTGAAGAAGTCCGACTCGTTGCCGCCGGCCTTCAACGTTTCGATGGACTGCAGCCCGTACATCGTGGTGCCCACGAGATTGCCCTGATCGGCCTGCAGCTTGCGGTTGCCGGCCGCCCGATGCTTCCCGACCAGGCGGAGCGCCACCACGTTCAGCACGGCGGCCACGAGCGCCACCAGCGCCAGCACGATGTCATACGAGAACAACACCACCAGATAAAACACCGACGTAAGCAAACTCAGCGCCGTGGTGGCGAGCTGCCCCGACAGCACCCCCGCGATGCTGTCGTTCGTCGCCACGCGCGAACCGATGTCACCGCTTGAGCGCTGCGTGAAGAACGTCATCGGCGCGCGCAACACATGCCACAGGAATTGCCCCGACGAGGCCACCGACAGCTTGGTCTCGAAGCGCAGCAGATAGTGTTGCTGCAACCACGTGGCCGCGCTCGTGATCAGCATCGTGGCCACCATCACGAGCAGCAGCGGACGCACTAGCGTGGTGGACTTGGCCACCAGCACGCCGTCGATGAACAGGCGCGTGAAGGTGGGCGACGCGAGCCCGGGGACCACCAGCAGGAGCCCCAGCAGCACCGAGAAGAGCAGCGCCGCGTGCGAGCCCTTCAGCCGGCGACCGAGGGCCGTGACGATAGAACGGGACTGCCCGCCGCGCTGGAAGCTGGCCGACGGGCGCAATTCGAGCACCACGCCCGTGTAGGAACGATCGAACTCGTCGTCGCTCACCGTGCGTCGGCCGCCCGCGGGATCGCTCAGGTACACCACGCCCCGGCCAAACCCCTCCACCACCAGGAAGTGATTGAACTTCCAGAAAATGATCAGCGGCCCCTGCATCTCGCGCAGCGCCGCGATCTCCTTACGCCACCCCTTCGCGTCCATCCCGTACGTGCGGGCGGCACGGATCACGTTGCTGGCCTTGCTGCCGTCGCGCGAGACGCCGCACGCGATACGCAGCTCCTCGAGCGGGACGATCCGGCCGTAGTACTCCAGCACGATGGCCAGCGAGGCGGCGCCGCACTCCACGGCCTCCATCTGGATGACCGTCGGCGTGACCACGCGGCGCGTGCGCAGGTTAAAGGCCAAAGAGGCTCCGCACGAACGGCAGCACCAGCTCGATGGGGCGCTGCGTGCGCTCGGTGATCAGCGCCGTCGCCATCGTCCCGCTGAACAGTCCCACCGCCGGACCGGCGCCTGAGGTCCAGCGGTACCCGCTCACGGTGGCCGTATCCGGGGTAAGCGTCACGAACACTTCGAACGGCGTGCCCTTGGCCGACAGCGTCGTCACCAGCCCGTCGTTCTGCAGCACCCGCTTCATCCCCTTGGTCGTGGCCGGAAAGCTGGACACCGTACGCACCCGGCCGGTGATGTAGCCGAATTCCTCGGGCTTTACCGTGACCGGCGCCAGGCGCACCGTCATACCGGGCAGCACCTTTTTGCCATCGGCCGCCGGCAGATAGATCAGCGCTTCCAGCGGACCCGCCACGGGCTCGAGGCTCAGCACCGACTCGCCGGCCGTCACGAGCTGCCCATCGGCCACGATGACTTCCACCACCCGGCCATCAGCGGGGCTCACGACCGCCGAGGCCGCGCGCACCCGCTGCACGAGACCGGCAACCGTGCGCTCCGCCTTCTCCGTGGTCAGGCGCGCCGTTGTCATCTCCTGCGCCGCCCGGTTCTGCCACGTCCCCTCGGCCAGGGCAATCTCTTTCAGCTTGGTCCGCGCCGTCTCCTGCCGCGCCTGTTCGGTGAGCGCCGCGCGGCGCGTGTCGAACAGCTTGTCTTCCAGCAGCAGGCGCTGCGCCAGCAACGTTTCTTCCGCCTTCACGCGCTCCGCGTACCACCGCGCCTGCTCCCCGGCCTCGGCGATCGTGCGCGTGGCCTCCTCACGCTGGCTCCGGAACAGCGTGGTCTGCTGTTCCACGTCCACCGCCTGAAACTGCGCCAGCGCGGCCTGCTGAAGGCGCGCCGCGGTGAGCTCCGCCCGGGCGTTCTCGAGTTCGACGAGGAGATCGGGCTGCGCGACGTTGCCCAGCACCTGCCCGCGCTGCACCAGATCACCCGCCGTGACCGTGAAGCCGGTGAGCCGCCCACCTGACACCGATACGATCTGCGACACGCCGCCGGTGCGGAGCAGAATGCCTTCGCCGGTCACCTGCGTGGGAATTTCGCCAACCACCGACCAGAACAGCGCCATCACCACGATCGCCGCCAACGCGCCCAGCGCCAGCCACGCCCGCGGGCTCGTCACCCGCAGCGCCCGATCGAGTTCGTCGGGCGACGACAGTTGATCGAGTGCGGCTTTCCGGAACAGCGACGATTGACCGCTCACGCCGACGTGGGCGCCGAGAGTTCCTGCGTGAAGCGCATCTCGGCCGTGTAGCGCAGTGCCGCGAAGCGGGCCAGCAAATCGGCTTCCGACACACCACGACGTTCATCGCCCTCGAGGTCGGCAATCACATTACCGCGATGCATCATCACGGTGCGATCGCCGTACTGCACCGCCTGCTCCATGCTGTGCGTGACCATGAACGCGGTGAGCTTGTGCTCGCGCACCACCGCGTCGGTCACACGCATCACCTGTTCGGCCGCGCGCGGATCCAGCGCCGCCGTGTGTTCGTCCAGCAGCAGCAACTGCGGCCGACGGAGCGTGGCCATCAGCAGCGTCACCGCTTGACGCTGGCCGCCCGAGAGCGTGCCCATCGACGCCTCGAGGCGCCCCTCGAGCCGCATGCCGAGCGACGCGAGCAACGTGCGGTAGCGATCGAGCGCCGCGCGATCGAGTCCGCGGCGCAGTCCGCGTGACAGCCCGCGCAGCTCCGCCATGCGCATGTTCTCCGCCACGGTGAGCGTGGGACAGCTCCCCTTGAACGGATCCTGAAACACGCGGCCGATCAGACCGGCGCGCTGATGCTCGGCCAGACGCGTCACGTCGGTGGTGCCGATGCGGATCGTGCCGGCGTCCGGGAGGAACACGCCGGCGATGGCATTCAGGATGGTGGACTTCCCCGATCCGTTGCTGCCGATCACCGTGAGGAACTGGCCTTCGGGGAGCGAGAGATCGATGCCGCGCAGCGCGTGCACCTGCTCACCGCCGGGCTGTTCAAAGGTCTTCTCGAGATTGGTGATCGTGATCATCGGGTGGCTCCAGTGCGGGAGGCGCCCGACCGCAGCTTCGGTAGGACGAGCGCGGCCAAAACGAACACCGCCGTGGCGAGTTTGAGATCGACCGGGTTAAGCCCGATGCGCAGCGCCACCGCGATCAGCGCGCGGAAGCCCAGCGCGCCGAGGGCCACCATGATGATCGTGGCGCCCAGCCCCCAGCGTTTCGGCTTCAGCGTTTCGCCCAGGATCACGGCCGCCATACCGCCCACCAGCGTGCCCACGCCCATCCCCACGTCGGCGAAGCCCTGATACTGCGCAATGAGCGCGCCAGAGAACGCCACGAGCCCGTTGGCCAGCGCGAGTCCCAGTTCGACCATCCGGCGACGATCGACGCCCTGCGCCGTGATCATGGCCGGGTTGTCACCCACGGCGCGCATGGCGAGCCCGAAGTCCGTGCGCAGATACCAGACCAGCACGAGTCCCAACACCACCATCATCGCGGCGAACAGCAGCCCGAACGCGAGGTCCGCGCTCCAGCCGGCCGTCATCGGAAACACGTCGTGCAGAGTGGTCGCCACCGAGGGCTGGTCGAGCATCGAGAGATTCGACCGCCCCATCACGCGCAGATTCACCGAGTACAACCCGGTCATCACCAGAATGCCCGTGAGCAGTTCCGTCACGCCGAAGCGCGTGTGCAGCACGCCGGTGAGATAGCCCGCCGCCATGCCGACCACGAACGCCGCCAGTGTGGCCAGCACCGGGTGCACCCCGCCCAGAATCATCGCCGCCGCCACGGCGGCGCCGAGGGGGAAGCTCCCGTCGGGGGTGATGTCGGGAAAGCGCAGCACGCGTGAACTGAGGTACACGCCCCACGCCAGCGCCACGTAGGCCAACCCCTGCGCCAGCGTGGACCACCAGAGCGCCCACGGGGAATCCGACGGGGCGGCCGGCGCCGCCGGCGTCGCCTTTGCCGCGCCCGCCTCTGCCGCACCGGCCTTCGCCGCACCCGATGCCGGCGCACCCGATGCCGGCGCACCCGATGCCGGCACCACGTTGTCCGCGCGATCGATGACCGCCTGCGGGATCACCACCTCATAGCGTTTCGCCGCCGCCAGATCGACGTCCAACCGGGCCTTGTTCGTGGACTGAAACGGGATCGTGGCCGGCGACGTGCCGCGCAGCACCCGGATCATGATCAGCCCCATGTCGTAGCCGTTGTCGCGGAAGCTCGCGCCGAGCGCGACGGGCGGGCCGGGGGTGCCGGTGCTGGCCGACACGAACGGCATGCCGGCGTCGCGGGTCGCCTTCACCATCGCCGGCATCCCACCCACAATCATCACGCTCGGGATCTGCATGATCCCCTGCGCCCCCTGCGCCCGCAGCGTCTGCACCCCCGTCACGATGTCGGAAGGACTCGTGCAGGCCACGATCACCAGCTTGACGCCCAGCGCCGCCGCGGCCGCCTTGGTCTTTCCGATGTAGAACTCGGCAAAGGGATCCGACGGATCGTACAACGTGCCCCACGTTTTCACGGCGGGAAACACTTCGATCGCCACCGCCAGTGACTTGTCGACCGGCAGCGGAATGTCAGCGCCGGTGACATTCGGACGGTGATCCGTGGGGGTGGTCCCGGCGCCGATGAGATAGGGATTCGCCACCGCGCCAAAAATCAGCGGCCGGTCGGTGATCACCTTCATCGCGCTCTGCAGCGTCACAGTGGCCAGCGTGGCCACGTGCGTCACGCCACGCTGCTTGAACTCGTTCGCGATCAGCGACAGGGTGGGGATGTCCCCCTGCGCGTTGCGTTCCAGGATCGTGATGGTCGAATCGGCCACGTACCCCGAGTCGGCCAGCGCCTGGAGGAAGCCATCCTTGGCCTCCTCGAGCGGGGCAATCGCCGCCACCTGCATCAGGCCGATCACGGGGCGCTCGGGGGCTGGCGCCTCACCACCGCAGGCCGTGAGCACAAGGGCCAGCACCGCCACGCGGCACCGGGGCGGCCGTAAGTGGCCTCGTGTCAGAAACATGAAGAATCCGGGGAGGGGGAGCGCGTCGGCGCGCGGGCGCGCGGACCCGTGCGCACCTGTCCCGGCAAACTACTCCCCGCCAGCAGCGGCCGCGAGCACAGGATATACTGCGTGCATCGAAGCGGTTGCGGACGCACGCGCCGCGCTCCCTCTGCCGCCGGCCGGAGCCGGTTCTCCCGTGACGACCTTTCAGCAGGCCCTCGCCGATCGCTACCGCATCGAACGGGAACTCGGCGTCGGTGGCATGGCGCGGGTCTACCTCGCGCGCGATCTCAAGCACGACCGGCTCGTCGCCGTCAAGGTGATGCTCCCCGAGGTGGCCGCCTCGTTCGGCGCCGAACGGTTTCTGCGCGAGATCCAGCTGGCGGCGCGACTCACGCACCCGCACATCCTCCCGCTTCTCGATTCCGGCACCGCCGACGGCGTCCCGTTCTACGTGATGCCCTTTGTCGACGGCGAAGACGTGCGTGCGTGGCTCGATCGCGAGGGACGGCTCGGGGTGGCCGACGCCATTCAGGTGGCCCGTGAAGTGGCCGACGCGCTCAACTACGCGCACGCCGCCGATGTGCTCCACCGCGACGTGAAGCCGGAAAATATCCTGATGCTCGCCGGGCACGCCGTGATGCTCGACTTCGGGGTCGCGCGCGCGATGTCCGCGTCGATGGAAGAAGACGCCGGCGCCGATGGCACCGATGGTGAGGGCGCCGGCGTGGCGGTCGGGACGCCGGCGTACATGAGCCCCGAGCAGGCGGCGGGGGAGAGGGGGATCGACGGCCGCAGCGACCAGTACGGCCTCGGCCTCATGCTCTGGGAGATGCTGGCCGGCGAACAGCCGTTTACCGGCCCCACCGTGCAGGCGGTCATGGCCAAGCGCTTCATCGAAGTGCCGGCGCCCATCGACACCAAGCGCCCCGAGGTGCCGCCGCACGTGGTCCAGGCGCTCACCAAGTCGCTGGCCGGCGATCCGGCCGACCGCTTCCCAACGGCCGGCGCCTTCGCCACGGAACTCGGACGCGCCACGGCTTTCGCCCCGGCCGCCGCGGCGCCGGCGTTCCCCTCGATCGCCGTGCTGCCGTTCACCAACATCGGCCAGGATCCCGAGAACGCCTTCCTGGCTGACGGCATCGCCGACGAAGTCATCAGCGCCCTCGGACGGCTGCGCACGCTCCAGGTGGCCGCCCGCACGTCCAGTTATGCCTTCCGCGGCAAGACCGACGATCTCGCGTCCATCGGCGCCGCCCTCAAGGTGGCGCATGTGCTCGAGGGGAGCGTGCAGCGCGGCGGCGCGCGCATCCGCGTGAAGGTCGCCCTGCTGCGCGTGGCCGACGGGCAGCAGCTGTGGAACGCCCAATTCGACCGCCTGCTCGACGACGTCTTCGCCATCCAAGACGAAATCAGCGCGAGCATCTCGGGCGCGCTGGAGACCACGCTGGTGTCGGGAGCGTCCGCGGCGCCGTCGCCGGTGGCGCATGCCCCCATGGCGCGCGCCGCCGCCCCCTCCACCGACGTCGACACCTACCAGCTGTACCTCAAGGGGCGCTTCCAGTGGAACCGGCGCACCGAAGAGGGGCTGTCGGAAGCCGTGGACCTCTTCCGCGCCGCCATCGAGCGCGACCCGAAGTTCGCCCCCGCCTTTGCCGGACTCGCCGACAGCTACGTCGTCCTCGGCACCTACGGCGCCCGCGCGCCGCACGAGGTCATGCCGCTCGCCCGCGAGATGGCCCGCAAGGCGCTGGCCATCGATCCGTCGCTGGCTGAACCCCACGCCGCCCTCGGCATGGTGGCCGCCTCGTACGAGCATGACTGGGCCGCCGCCGAAGCCAGCTTCGCCCGCGCCGTTACCCTCGCCCCGGCGTACGCCACCGCCTATCAGTGGCGTGCCGTGGCGCTGTGGGTGCCCCTGGCGCGTTTCGACGACGCCATGGCCGACATCGCGCAGGCCCAGACGCTCGACCCCCTCTCGCTGGCCATCAGCGCCACGGCCGGGATCGTGCTCGCCCTCGCCGGGCGCTGCCACGACGCCATCGCCCGCCACGGCCAGACGCTCGCGCTGGCCCCGAAATTCGGCATGGCGCACTTCTTTCTGGCGCAGGCGCAGCTCGGGGCCGGCCTGGTGGCCGAGGCCGAGGACAGCGTGGCGCAGGCGATCGACCTCACCGGCGGATCGCCCGAGATGTTCACGCTGGGTGCGCTGGTGTCCGCCGCCATGGGCGACCGGTCGCGCGCGGAGGAGGTGCGCGACGGCCTGCTGGGACTGCGCGAGGAGCGCTATGTCGGCGCGTCACTCATTGCCCGCGCACAGCTGGCCAGCGGGGCGCCCGACGAGGCCATCGCCTGGCTGCAGCGGGCCGTCGACGAGCGCGACGCCGACGTGATCTACCTCGGCGCGCGGCACGAGTATGCCCCGCTGCTGGGCGAGGTCGCCTTTACCGACCTGCTGGAGCGTCTCCGCCTGTAGCCGTCATTTCGAAGACGTGACCGGGCGCGAGCCGGGACAGCAGGTGCGGCGTGTCGATGGCGAAGATCTGGGCCATCACCCGCGCATCGTCGCCCGGCTTGAGGTGCGTGACGTGCACCGGCACCCGCCCCGGCAGCTGGCGCAGCGCGTCGGCCAGCGTGGCCGGGATCAGGTGCCCCGAGCGCACGGCCAGCGCGGCCAGCTCGTCGGGGAACGACACATCGGCCACCACATGCGCCAGCCGCTCCGTCTGCAGCTGTGCCCAGAAGGCCGGGTTGGGTCCTGAGTCGCCCGTGAACACCCACCACCCGTCGGCGGTATCGACCGCGAGCCCGCAGGTCGGCACCGGATGGACGGCGGGGAGCACCCACACCCGCCGGGCGTCGGCCCCTTCGCCGAAGGTCAGCACGTCCCCGACCGCACACGGATGGAAGGTCAGGATCGGCTGCGCGGCGCTCGGGATGGTCAGGAAGTCCGGCCAGATCGTGCCGTTGAAGAGATGCGTGCGCAGCGCGTCCAACGTCTCGGGGAGCCCGTGCACCCGGATGGCGCCGCGACCATGCGGGGCCAGGCGCGCCCCCAGCACCACGTCGGCCAGCAACGGCAACGACTGCACGTGATCGAGGTGCGCGTGCGTGAGCACCACGTCGTCGATCCGGGTCATCGCCTCCACCGAGAGCTCGCCCACCCCCGTGCCGCAATCGAACAGCACGCGATCGTCGAGCAGGAACGCCGTGGTGCGGCACCCCGCGGCGATCGCGCCGGAACACCCCAGCACGCGGATCTGCACGGGCGCGCGGCCGGACCGCGGCAAAAGGGCGTCGATGGACATCCGGCTAATAACCGCCGGAAACACGAGTCGGGCAAGAGCGGCGTGTGCGTCATGACACGGACCCGCGCGGCTATCGGCCACGGGGACGGAGCGGTACCTTGAACCAACGCTCGTCCCCTCTTCACGCACCCGACCAATGGCCAACCACGATCTCGACTGCCGCGGCATGAGCTGCCCCATGCCCATCGTGCGGATTTCGCGCACCATGCAGGGCCTCGCCGTGGACGACACGCTCACGGTGCAGGCGAAGGACCCGTCCTTCCGCGCCGACGTCGAAGCGTGGGTGCGGAAGCTCGGGCAGGAGCTGCACACCTTCAGTGAGCAAGACGGCATCCAGACCGCCGTCATCATCAAGCGGGTCTGACATGTCAGCATCCGCTCCGGAGTCGACCCCCATGTCGCCTGAACTCGAGGCCTTGGTTGCCCGTCTGGTAGACGAGCGGGTGCACACGCGTCTGCAACACGTGGAATCGGCGCTCGCGGCGCTCAAGGCAGCGCCGCCGACCTGCACCGCCTGCCCGGAAGACCGTGCCTCGCTGGTCGTCTTCTCGGGTGAAATGGACACGCTGTTCGCCGCCCTCACTATTGGCGTCGGTGCAGCATCGATGGGCATGCAGGTGTCGATGTTCTTCACGTTCTGGGGGCTCACGGCGCTACGCAAATCAAAGAGCTATGCCGGAAAGAGCACCGCCCAGAAAATGGTGGCCATGATGCTCCCCGACGGGCCGGCGCATGTCCCCACCAGCCGCATGAACATGGGTGGACTCGGACCGCCGTTCTTCAAATACCTCATGAAGCAGCGCAACGTGGAGTCGGTCCCTGACATGGTCGCGCTGGCCCAGGAGTTGGGTGTCAAAATCGTGGCCTGCGAAATGTCGATGGGTGTCATGGGTGTCACACGCGAGGAGCTACTCGACGGCATCGACTACGGCGGAGTAGCCGTGTTCCTTGACGACGCGTCGCGCAGCAAGATCAGCCTGTTTGTCTGATCGTTCGGACATGAACTCCAGCGAACCAACCGTGTCTTTGGCGGAAGAATTAGCGGCGCTTCGTGCCCGCAACGTCGTACTCGAGTCGCAGGCGGCCTCGCTCGCCGACGCCAACGTGTACGCCGCCGAGCTCGTGGCCGAACTCGAAGAGGCCGCCGAGCGGGAGTCGTCGCTCCGGCGGCGTGGCGAAGAGCTCGACCTGCAAACACGCCTCGATGCAGTCCTGCAGGAAGAGCGCGACGAGGACGCGTTGCTCGCCCGCGTGGCCGCAGAGCTCGAGGCCACGCCCGGGCTGGGGCTCGCGGGCCCCGTGCAGCGTCACGTTGGCTCGGCGCACGCCACCGGCGACGCGGCCGCAGATTCGCAACAACGCCTCGTGGTGGCCATGCAGGCCGGCGGCCAGCAGTTGGGCGCCCTTGTGCTGTCGCTCACCGCACCCGATGCCACGTGGTTCGAGCGCTGGGGGCCGTTTCTCCGCTCCGTGGGTGCACAGGCCGGCGTGGCCCTCACCCGACTGCGGGCCGAGGCGGACAATGTCCGCATGACGTCCGAGTTGGTGCGCACGCGCGACGAAGCGCTCGCGGCGGCCGAAGCGGCGCTGCGGTCGCGCCGCGAGGCGGATGAGGCCAACGAGGCCAAGAGCACGTTCCTGGCCAACATGAGCCACGAGATCCGCACGCCCATGAATGCCGTCATCGGGCTGGCGTTTCTCGCGCTCAAGACCGACCTCACGGCCAAGCAACGCGACTACCTCTCGAAGATCTCCACGGCCGGCACCTCACTGCTCGGCATCATCAACGACATCCTCGACTTTTCCAAGATCGAGGCGGGGAAACTCGATATCGAGACCACCCCCTTCGAGCTGGAAGAGGTGATCCGTCGCGTCACGGCGGTGACCAATCAGAAGGCGTATGACAAGGGGCTTGAGTTCCTGCTGGATGTGCCGAGCACGGTGCCGCCATACCTGCTTGGCGATCCGCTCCGGCTGGGGCAGGTGCTCACCAACCTCATCACCAACGCCGTCAAGTTCACCGACCACGGCGAGATCCATGTGCGGGCGGCCGTGGCCGTGCGGGACGGCAACGACCTCGTCCTGCGCTTTACCGTGCGGGACACCGGTCCCGGCATGACCGCCGAGCAGTGCGCGAAGCTGTTCCAGCCCTTCACGCAGGCCGACATGTCCACCACGCGCAAGCACGGCGGCACGGGACTCGGCCTCACGATCAGCCGGAAGCTGGTTGACCTGATGGGTGGCGAAATCGGCCTCGAAAGTGAGCCGGGCGTGGGCAGCACGTTTTTCTTCACGGCGCGCTTCGGCATCGCCGACGAGACCCGCCGTCGTGTGATCGTGCCCGAGCAACTGCAGCACATTCACGCGCTGGTCGTCGACGACAATCCGGTGGCGCGCGAAATTCTCGCTGATTCGCTGAGCGACGTGATTGCCACCGTGGATGCGGTCAGCTCGGGGGCCGAGGCGCTCGCCGCGATCCGGCAGCACAACGCCGATGGGGCGGTGCCGTACGACGTGGTGTTCATGGACTGGCGCATGCCCGGCATGGACGGACTCGAAACGACTCGACGTTTGCGCGCCGAGGGTGGTCTGTCAGCGCAGCCAGCGGTGGTGATGGTCACGGCGTTCAGCGGCGAAGAGGTCCGTGAGGCGGCGGGCTTGATGAACCTCGACGGCTTTCTGGTGAAGCCGGTGACCGCGTCGATGGTGATCGACACGCTGGTCGAGCTGTTCGCCGCCGATCAGCGCCCGCGTGTCGCGCTATCGGGCGCGGGGATCGATGGTGACGTCGATCGCTGCGCCGGCGTGCGCGTGCTGCTCACCGAAGACAACGAGATCAATCAGCAGATCGCGATCGAGCTGCTGGAAGGAGCCGGGGCGCACGTCACGTTGGCGAACAACGGACGCGAGGCCGTCGATCTTCTCGACGCGAACCCTACCGGCTACGACGTGGTGTTCATGGACTTGCAGATGCCCGTGATGGATGGGCATCAGGCGGTTGCGCTCATCCGCGACGATACGCGCTTCGCCGCGCTGCCGATCATCGCCATGACCGCGCATGCCTCGAACGCCGAGCGCGACCGCTGTCTGGCCGAAGGCATGAACGATCACGTGTCGAAGCCCATCTCGCCGGTGATCCTCTTCTCCACGCTCGAGAAGTACTACACGCCGGCCCAGGCCGCCGCCGTGCGGGCGGCGCGGGGCGACGTGGCAGCGCCAGCCACGGAGGTGGCCGCTGCGCCGGTGGTGGTCGATACCCTGCCGCGCATCGCGGGGCTGGCCGTCGACGAGGGGCTGGCCCGCGTGGCCGGCAACACCAAGTTGTACCTCAAACTGCTGCGGCAGTTCGTGGCGCAGGAAGCCGATGCGGGTGCGCGCATCCGCGCCTGCCTCGCCAGCGGCGATCAGGGCACCGCCGAACGGCTCGCCCATACGGTGAAGGGCGTGGCCGGCTCCCTCGGCGCCGGCGCCGTGCAGGCCGCCGGGGCCGTGCTGGAAAAGGCCATTGGGAACGGTGCCGATGCCGACGCCTGTGCGCCGCACTGCGACGCGCTGGCGTTCGAACTGGCCACGTTGATTGAGCAGCTGGGTCCCGACTTTGCGCCGGCCACCACTGAGGCGGCCGCGGCCCCCGTGGCCGCCTTCGATCCGGTCACCGGACGGCCCATCGTGGAGCGTATGCTACAGCGTCTGGCCGACTTCGATGCCGACGCCGCCGACGATCTCGACACCCATCGCGACGTGTTCCGCGCGCTACTGGGCTACGACGGCTTCACGGCGTTTGAAGCACACGTGCAGGGGTATGCGCTGGGCGACGCCCACACGGCCCTCGAGGCGGCGCTGAACGCCCTGCCGTGAGGACGTTCCCATGACCGCGCGCATCCTGGTCGTCGACGACACCCCAGCCAACATCCAGACGCTCGCCGCCACCCTCAAGCCGGCGGGCTATCAGGTGGTGGTCGCCACCAACGGCGAGCAGGCGCTGGAGGTGATGCACCGCGCGGTCCCCGACCTCATCCTGCTCGACATCATGATGCCGGTGATGGACGGCTATGAGGCGTGCGCGCGCATCAAGGCCAACCCGGCGTGGTGCGAGATCCCCGTGATCTTCCTCACCGCCAAGACCGACACGGCCGACCTGGTCAAGGCGTTCGAGCTGGGGGCGGTGGACTACGTGAGCAAGCCGTTCAACACCCATGAACTGCTGGCGCGCGTCCAGACGCACCTCACGATGAATCAGCTGCGTGTGGGGCTGGCCGGTAAGAACGAGGAGCTGGCCCGCGTCAACGCACTCGTACGCAACGCCTTTGGCCGCTACGTGTCCGAGGAAGTCGTGGCCAGCATTCTCGAAACGCCGGACGGACTCGAGATCGGTGGTGAGGAGCGGGAGCTCACCATTCTCATGTCCGACCTGCGTGGCTTCACCGCGCTCACGGAGCAGCTACCGCCGCAGGAGGTCATCGGTGCGCTGAATCTGTATCTCGAAGCGATGGTCGAGGTGATCTACCGGTTCGACGGCACGATCGACGAGATCATCGGCGATGCGATTCTGGTGATGTTCGGCGCGCCGGTCGCGCGCACCGACCACGCCGAACGGGCGGTGGCCTGCGGCATCGCGATGCAGTGCGCCATGACCGGCGTGAACGCGCAGTTGCAGGCGCGCCGCGGCCCCGCACTGGAAATGGGGATCGGCGTGCACACCGGCCGTGTGATCGTGGGCAACATCGGCTCCGAGCGACGCACCAAGTATGCGGCCGTGGGCGCCAACGTGAACCTGGCCGGGCGCATCGAGTCGTACACCACCGGCGGACAGTTGCTGGTGTCGGAGAGTACGCGCGACGCCATCCGCGCCCCGCTGACCGTGGCGCACACGTTCACGGTGGAGCCCAAGGGCTCGGCGCGAAGCATCGCGCTGTTCGAGGTCACGGGGATCGGCGCGCCGCACGATCTGGCCCTCCCCGCCAGCCACACCGAACTGCACCCGCTGCCGGTGCCGGTGCCGGTGCAGTGCCTCCTCATCGAAGACAAAGCGGTGGGGCGCGCCGCGCACGACGGAACGCTCGTGTCGTGCTCCATGCGCGACGGCGAGCTGGCCACCACCGCGCCGCTCGTGGCGCTCAGCAACGTGAAGCTACTGGTACCCGGAACCGCCGAGGGCGCACCGGCCGGCGAGATCTACGCGAAAGTCACGCGCGTGGGCGATAGCGGCGCCGCACCGTCACGGCTGCGCTTCACCTCGATCAGCCCCGAGCTGCGGGCGTGGCTGCAGCAGCAGCAACCGCCGCAACCCTGACGCTGGTCGGCTACGCCATCGGGGCCCGCGCCGACGCCAGCAGCACGTACAACTCGGCCACCTCGCGCGTGAGGGCGCGGCTCACTTCCTCGAGCCCGGACAGCTGATCGATCCGCGCCCGGAGCCGCAGGTACTCCGTCTCGCTGAGCAGCCGCTCCATGATCCCCGTGGCGCGGAGCAAGCCCACCAGCATCGCGTCACGGGCCTCCGGAATGTCGTCGGTGTTCAGCAGCGTCATCACGCGACTCTTCACCTCACGCTCTTCCAGCCCGCTCGTGGGCGGGTACACGCGCGTTTTGAACACCCACAGGAACCGCTTCTCCACCGACTGCAGCACGCCGCGCTGCACCAGCTGGTCGAGAATGCGGTCGCGCAACGTCGGTCCCGGAATGGCGAGCCGCCGCAGCCACTCCGCACTGGACAACGGCGCCGGCTCGGCTGCGATCCGGGCGAGGACCTCGTCCAGGATCGCGTGCCCCGTGGGCGCGGGCGAGAGCACGAACACGTGCTCCGGATCGGTATCGATCCGTCCCGCCAGCGTCAGGTCCATCACCAGCGCCGCCGCGATCGCCGTTTCCAGCGAGAACGGCAGCAGGTCGATCAGGCGGCCGGTGTCGTCATCGAGCGCCACCAGCACCAGCTCTTCCGTCAGTGACAGTGGGGTCGCGTTCGACATGCCGCGACCTCAGCTGCGGATTTCGAAGATCTTATCGAAGCCGCTGATCTTGAGCACATCGAGCACCACCGACGTCGGCGACGCGAGCACCACGGCGCCGCCCTTGGCCTTGGCCATCTTGGCCGTCATCAGGAGCACGCGCAGCCCGGCGCTGCTCACGTACTCGAGCTGACTGAGGTCGATCGTGACGGAACTCGCGTCCCCGGCCAACAGGGCCTTCAGCTCCGCTTCGTGAGCGGCCGACGTAAAACCGTCCAGACGACCGGCAAGGGTGTAGGTGGCAGCTACGGACATGGGCGGGGGGCAGTGAGAGAAAAGGGCGAACCGGCGCGGGATGAGCGTCCCCGATGGGACCGCAGCCTCGACCGGAAATATAGTGCGCAGCCAGCGACTGCGGCCTCAGCCTTGACTCACGGGGGCATGACCGGCATGGTCCGCAGGTTGCGACACGCGCCGCCGGCGACGACCTGCCGGTTCCGACCACCGCCTGCCCCCGCTCCTCGGCGCCCGTCGCCGCGCTCCACGCTGATCCTGCCCGGACCAACTCATGCGCATCAAGACCACCAATTCGCTGATCCTGCTCGTCGCCGTGCCGCTGCTCGGTGGCTGGTACATCACGAATCGCGCCGAACGCCAGTTTGTCGACGCGCAGACCGCGGCGGAAACGACGCTGCCGGCGGCGCTGCTGGCCCTCGATCAACTGCGGCAGGGGTCCGACCGGCTCACCGCCGACGTCCGCGCCTTCGCCTCCACCGGTGACCTGCGCTGGCGCGAGGACTTCGAGACGGAAGTGGCGCGTGACCGCAATCGCACCAAGGCGGTGGAGAAACTCAAAGCGCTGGGGATCACCGGCGACGAGTCGCGACTCCTCGACAACACGCTGGCCAAATCCACGGCACTCATTGCCCTCGAAGATCAGGCGTTCGCCGCGGCCGGCGAGAAGAACTTCACCCGCGCCATTGCGCTGGTGTACGGCGAGGAGTATCGCACGCAGAAGGATGCCATTCTTGAGGGACTCGCGCAGTTCCGGGAGATCGTGACCGAGCGCCTGCAGGCGGAGGTGACCGCCGCGGAGCAAAGTGCGCGCACCGTGCGCGTCGTGCGCCAGGTATGCATCATCGCCGCGGCGCTGCTGCTGCTGTTCACGCTGGCCTTTTTTTATCGCAAGGTCGTGCGTCCGCTCGACACCCTCAAGCACGACGTCGACGATCTCCTGACCGGAAAGACCGACGTCCGCATTCATCATCAGGACGATACGAACGAAGTCGGTGACGTGGCGCGCTCGCTGCAGCGCTACCGCACCACCGCCGATGAGGTGGAGCGGCAGCGCCAGCTCAAAGCAATGGTAGCGCGCGTCTCGGCGGCCCTCCAGTCGGCCGACAGCCTCCCCGACTTTGGACGGCAGCTGCTCTCCACGCTCATGCCGGAGCTGCAGACCGGTGCCGCGTCGGTGTACTGCACACAGGCCGACGGGAGCACGCTCGTCTGCTTGAGCACGTACGGGCTCGACGCCGCCGTCGCCACGCGGCAGACCGTCACGATCGGTGACGGCTTGATCGGACAATGTGCAAAAGAGCGGCAGAAGCTGACGTGGAATGACGTCCCACCCTCCTATGCGCGGCTCGCCTCGTCGCTCGGCAGCGCCACGCCGCGTTCCGTCGTGGCCGTCCCGATTGTCTCCAAGCAATCCGTGCTGGGCGTGATCGAACTCGCCCTGTTCGCCGCCCTGACCGACAGTCAGCGCACCCTCCTCGACGAGGTCATGCCGGTCGTGGCCCTGCAGCTGGAAATCCTCCAGCGCAACGTCCGGACGCAGGAGCTGCTGGAGCGCACGCAGTCACAGGCGGACGAACTCGAAGCGCAGACGGGCGCGCTGACGCAGTCGCAGGAAGCGCTGATGGAACAGCGCACGCAGCTGATCGAGCAACAGGAAGAGATGCGGGTGCTCGCCGAGATCGGGAAGGTGGTCAATGCCTCGCTCGATATCGACACCGTGTTGGAAACGATCATCACCGAAGCCGTCCGGTTGGGCGGAGCGGACTCCGGAACGCTCTACGAGTTCGACGAGGTGGAGGGGGCGTTCGATCCACGCTTCAACGTGGGGATGCCCGAAGAGATGGTGGCGGCGCTGCGCGGGTCGCGTATCCGCATCGGCCCGGGCAGCGTGGTGGGAATGGCCGCCGAGAAGCGCGGGGTCCATATGGTGGAGGACATCGAGAACGACCCCACCTATCAGCTGCGCGCGGCGAACAAGCGGGGCGGCGGGTTCCGCGGGCTGCTGGGCGTCCCCATGATGAGCAACGATCGCATCATCGGCGGCCTCGTGATCCGACGCCGCGAACCCGGCGCGTTCGACGCGTCGCGCGTGAGCCTGCTGCAGACGTTTGCCACGCAGTCGGTGATGGCGATCCAGAACGCGCGCTTGTACGCCGAAATCCGCGTGAAGGGTGAGCAGCTCGACAATGCCAGCCAGATGAAGTCGCAGTTCCTGGCGAACATGAGCCACGAAATCCGCACGCCGATGAACGCGGTGATCGGGCTCGCGTACCTCGCGCTCAAGACCGATCTCACCGACAAGCAGCGCGACTACGTCTCGAAGATCCACACCGCCGGCAACTCGCTGCTCGGCATCATCAACGACATTCTCGACTTCTCCAAGATCGAAGCCGGTAAGCTCGACATCGAGGCCACCGACTTCAACCTCGAGGATGTGTTCCGCGCCGTGACCACCGTCACCAGCCAGAAGGCCTACGACAAGGGGCTCGAGTTCCTCGTCGATATTCCGAGCGCGGTGCCGGTCGATCTCATCGGCGATCCGCTGCGTCTGAATCAGGCGCTCACGAACGTCATCAACAACGCGGTCAAGTTCACCGAACAGGGCGAAATCCACATCAAGGCCGCCTTGGTCGAGCGCGTGGATGACAGCGCGCTGCTGCGCTTCACAGTGCGCGACACGGGCCCCGGCATGACCGCCGAGCAGTGCGCGAAGCTGTTCCAGCCGTTCACGCAGGCCGACATGTCCACCACGCGCAAGCATGGCGGGACCGGCCTTGGCCTCACGATCAGCAAGACGCTCGTGGAGCTGATGGGCGGAGAGATCGGGCTCGAAAGCGAGCCCGGCGTGGGCACCACGTTCTTCTTTACCGTGCGCGTCGGCGTCGGTCAGGCCACCGACCGCCGGACGATGGTCCCCGAAGCGATGCATCGCCTGCGGGCGCTCGTGGTGGACGACAACCCGGTGGCGCGCGAAATCCTGACCGACTCGCTCGGCGACCTCGTGGCCACCGTGGATTCCGTGAGCTCGGGGGCCGAAGCGCTGGCCGCGATCCGGCAGCACAACGCCGACGGCGCCGCGCCGTACGACGTGGTGTTCATGGACTGGCGCATGCCCGGGCTGGACGGCCTACAAACCACGCGTCTGCTGCGGTCGGAGACTGGGCTGACATCGCAACCCGCGGTGGTCATGGTCACCGCCTTCAGCGGCGAGGAAGTCAAGGAAGCCGCAGGGTCGCTGAACCTGGACGGCTTCATGGTGAAGCCGGTCAGCAAGTCGATGGTACTCGATACGCTGGTCACGCTGTTTGCCAGCGCGGCCGAAACCGGCACCATGCGCACGGCTGGCGTGTCCGACGTCGATAGCGACCTTGATCGCTGCGCCGGCGCGCGCGTGTTGCTCACGGAAGACAACGAGATCAACCAGCAGATCGCCATCGAGCTGCTGGAAGGGGCCGGCGCCCACGTCACGGTGGCGAACAATGGCCGCGAAGCCGTCATGCACCTCGAGGCGAACCCTACTGGCTTCGACGTGGTGTTCATGGACCTGCAGATGCCGATCATGGACGGGCACCAGGCCACCATGGCCATCCGCAACGATGCGCGGTTTGACGCGCTGCCGATTATCGCGATGACGGCGCACGCCTCGAATGACGAGCGCGCACGCTGCCTGGCCGAAGGGATGAACGACCACGTCTCCAAGCCCATCGCGCCGGCCATCCTCTTCACCACGCTGGAGAAGTACTACGCGCCGGCACGGGCGGCGGCGGTGCGGGCGGCGCGGGCTGGGGCGCCCGCTTTTGCCGCAGCGCCGGCCGCAGCGCCGGCCGCAGCGCCGGCCGCAGCGCCGGTCGTCGTCGACGCCTTGCCACGCATCGAAGGGCTCGCTGTCGACGAAGGGCTCGCCCGCGTGGCCGGCAATAAAAAGTTGTACGTCAAGCTACTGCGGCAGTTCGTGGCGCAGGAAGCCGACGCCGGCGCCCGTATCCGTGCCTGTCTGGCCAGCAGCGATCGCGGCACCGCCGAACGGCTCGCCCACACCGTGAAGGGCGTGGCCGGCTCCCTCGGGGCGGGGGCCGTGCAGGCCGCCGGGGCCGTGCTGGAAAAGGCCATCGGGGACGGTGCCGATGCCGACGCCTGCGCGCCGTACTGCGACGCGCTGGCCGCGGAGATGGCCCTGCTCATCGAACGGCTCGGACCGGACTACGCGCCGGCCCCCGTGGTAGCCGCGGCGGCCCCCGTGGCCGCCTTCGATCCGGC
Source organism: Gemmatimonadota bacterium (assembly GCA_031127225.1). Classification (GTDB taxonomy): domain Bacteria; phylum Gemmatimonadota; class Gemmatimonadetes; order Gemmatimonadales; family Gemmatimonadaceae; genus Gemmatimonas. The sequence continues at coordinate 44,833 of JARIEV010000008.1, forward strand.
CACGGGACGGCCCATCGTGGAACGCATGCTGCAGCGCCTCGCCGACTTCGATGCCGACGCCGCCGACGATCTCGATACCCATCGCGACGTGTTCCGCGCGCTACTCGGCAATGACGGCTTCACGGCCTTCGAAGCGCATGTGCAGGGCTATGCCTTGGGTGACGCACACGCGGCCCTCGAGGCGGCGTTGGCCGCCCACGGCTGACGCCCGCGTCGTGCACACGACTCTCGAGGTCCCGGCCCGCCTCGAGGCGCTGGCGCTCGTGCACGCCCACGCGCGGGCGCTGGCGTCGCTGGTGGGGAGCGATGCCGCGCGCACGGCTGCGGTCGAACTCGCGTGCGAGGAAGGGTTCACCCTGATCCTCGACCGCGTGGACGGGCCGACCGATTCCGTCGTGCGGATGCACGCCACGATCACGGCGCTGGCGCTCGAGATCGTCTTCGATGACCGCGAAATCCCGCCGCTCTCGGTCGCCGAGGGGCAGGGCGCTGGCGCCGCCGCGTCACTCGACGCCATCGACCTCGCGGTGGTGGCCCGACAGCTCATTCGTCACAGCGCCGACGAGGCGCGTTGGATTCCCATGGGACGGCAGGGGAACCGGCTTTCGCTCGTCTTTCAGCGCCGGGATCCCGATATCACCATGTCGGTCCCGCCCGAGTCGCTCATTCCGTTCTCCGAGGACGCGCCGCTCGCCCCGGCGCAGGAGTACCTCGTACGCGTGGCCGGCACCGACGGCGCGGATGACTGGGCCCAGATCGCACGCGCCATCTACCGCACGTACGGCTTCAGTTACGCCGACGATCTGTACATCCCCGACCGGATCCGGGAGCTCAACCGCGCGGGGCACGTACTCTCCATCGTGGCCACCACGATGCAGGGCGAGGTCGTGGGCCACTACGCCCTCGACGTGCGCGGCTTCGGCCAGCTGGGTGTCACGCCCTGCGCCACCGGCGAACTCGGCAAAGCAGTGGTGGATCCGGCGCACCGCAGCCGCGGCCTGATGGAGCGTATGCGGCGCCTCACCGAAGAGCGCGCGCAGACACTGGGGCTGCTCGCGGTGTTCAGCCAGCCCACCATGAAACATCCGTTCAGTCAGCGCGCCAACGAACGGCTCGGGGCCCGCGCCTGCGCCATCAACCTCGGGCTGGTGGGCGGTACCGTGGAGTTGAAGGGGATCGCGGTGGCTGACACCGCCGAGCGCACCAGCCTGGCCGTGTACTTCCAACCGCTGGTGCCGCCGGCAGCGCGCACCATTCATCCGCCGGCGCAGCACCAGGCCATGCTGCAGCGCACCTACGACGGCTGCGGCATCCCCGTCAGCATCATCGCCAGCGGTGAGCCCACCGGTGACAGCGACATCACCGTGACGTTCGTAGGCGGCCTCGATTTCGGACTGATCGGGGTGCGGCACGCCGGCGCGGACATCGGCACGGCCCTGCGCGCCGCGCGCGACGAACTCGTGCGACGCGCGGGGGCACGGGTCATCTTCCTCGACGTGCGTCTCGACGACGCGGGGTGCGCGGCCGCCTGCGCCGTGGCCGAACAGCTCGGCTTTTTCTACGGCGGCCTATGCCCGCACTTCAGCGCGGGGCACGATGTCCTGCGGCTGCAATCCATCGACGTGCCGATCGCCGTGGAGCAACTGGCCGTAGCCGGCCCCTTCGCGCGCGAGATTCTGGACTACGTCATCGCGGATCGCGCGCGCGTCGAGCGGGTCGGCAGTTGATGCGTAGCGACCCAGTCGTCAGTGCACTGAGTTCTGGCGTCTGACTGGGTATCGTGGTCAGAGCTCAGCAGCGACAGTCCGCAGTACCGAGCGTTTGACTGGCGGCGCGGCGATGAATGCACGGCAAAGCCGGCGCCGCGCACGTCACACAGGCAATTCTCGACACTGTGCACCGTCGTAGCTGAACGCTGACCACTGTACACAGTCGGACGCCTGTCTCTGCCCGTCTGAAATCAGACCACGGGGCGGTTCCGTTCCGGCTCGCCCGCCCCCGCTGACGGCGGCTACGCCGCCCCGGCCCACGACAGCACCGCCACGGTGATGTCGTCGGACTGCGGAGCGGCCCCGGAGAAGCCGATCACGCTGTCGAAGATCGAGGCCACCAGCGTCTTCGCGCCGCCGCCGCCGTCGGCGCGGACCCGTTCGACGAGGCGCGCCTCTTCGTACATCTGCACGTCCACGTTGAACGCCTCGGTGACGCCGTCGGTGTAGAGCACCAGCGTGTCACCGGGGGCCAGCTGGGCGGTGTCCTGCTCGTAGGTGGCAGGGAACATCCCGAGCACCAGCCCGGCGGCGGCCGTCAGCATCTCCACGGTGCCGTTCGCCCGCCGGATCAGCGGCGGATTGTGTCCGCCGTTGGCGTACGCGATCGACCCCGTGGCCGGGTCGAACACGGCGTAGAACACCGTCACAAACAAGTCCATCGGATTCTGCGTCAGCAGCACGTCGTTCGTGCGCTGCAGGCAATCGGCCGGTCCCGACGCGGTGGCGGCCAGCGCATTCAGGTTGGTGCGCGCCACGGCCATGAAGAACGCCGCCGGCACCCCCTTGCCGGACACGTCGGCCATCACGAGCCCGATCCGGCCACCCGGCAGCTCGATGAAGTCGTAGAAGTCGCCGCCCATCGTGGTGGCGGGGAGCATGCGCGCCGAGCCGTCGCACCCCGGTGCCACCGGAAACCGCGACGGCAGGATCGCCACCTGCATGGCCCGCGCGAGATCGAGTTCGGCGCTCATCTGCGCCTGCGCCTTCTCCAACGCCGCGTTCTTCTCCGACACGCTCGTGCGCAACCGGTCGACCGTGAGATGCGTGTGCACGCGCGCCATCAGTTCGTGCGCGTTGAACGGCTTGTTCACGTAGTCCACCGCGCCCAGTTCGAACCCCTTCACCAGATCGGCCGTCTCGGTCTTGGCCGTCAGAAAAATGATCGGGATGTCGCGCCACTCCGCGTTGGCCTTGATGGCCGCGCACGCCTCGAAACCGTCCATCACCGGCATCATGATGTCGAGCAGGATGAGGTCGGGGCGCACCTTCGCCATCACATCGAGCGCCTGCTGGCCGTTCGTCGCCACGAGCACCTGGTAGCCCGCCGGCTTGAGCGTGGCGGCCAGGGACTGGATGTTCGACGGCGTATCGTCGACGACCAGAATTTTCGCGCTGACTCCACTCATGAAACCACCTTGTGCATCGTCAGCTGGTTGTGGGTGCCCGTGTGGGCATAGGAAACGTCGTCCATCAGTTCACGCACCAGAAACACACCGAGTCCGCCGAGCTCCCGCTCTTCGATCGGGGCGTCAATGTCGGGCGTGGCCAGCGTGAGCGGATCGAATGCGGGACCGTCGTCTTCCATCACCATCGTCACGCGGTTGCCCTCATCGCGGAGGGAGACCACGACCTCGCGGGGCGGACCATCCGGCGTCGTGCCGTGCATGACCACGTTCATGAAGATCTCGTCGAGCGCCAGCTCGAACGGAAAAGCCGCCGCCTCGGGAAGGGCTCCCTCCTGCCACGCGCGCTGGAGAAACTCGACCAGCGCGGGCAGATGCTCCACCGTGGCCGTCGTCCGCATCGATCGCTCGGTCATGTGCTCAGGCGATCCCCATGTTCGCCGCCGCGAGCAGGATCTGCAGCTCGCCGATCGTACGCGTCATCGAGCGGTTGAGCTCCTCGAAGTCCGCGATCTGATCGATGCGCGCCGTGAGCCGGTGCCGCTCGGAGCGGCTGAGCAGCGCATCGAGCAGGGTGGTGGCCCGCAGCAGCCCCACCAGCAGCGAGTCGCGCGGGTCGGGGATCTCGTCGTTGTTCAGCAGCGTCATCACGCGGCTCTTCACCTCGCGCTCTTCCAGCCCGCTCGTGGGCGGATACACCCGCGTCTTGAACACCCACAGCAGCCGCTTTTCCACCGACTGCAGCACCCCCCGGTGCACGAGGGCCGCGATGATGCGGTCGCGCGTGTCCGTCCCCGTGGCCAGCCGGTTCATCCATTCGGCCGTCGGCCGCGGCGTGGGGTCGGCGCCGATCTGCGCGAGGACCTCATCCAACAGGGCGTTCCCCGTGGGCGCCGTGGAGAGCACCGTGAGCGACTGCTCGTCGGTGTCGATGCGCCCCAGCAGCGTGAGATCCATCACCAACGCGGCCGCGCTCGCGACTTCCATGGAAAACGGCGGCAGCGGAAGCAGGGTGCCACGCTCGTCGTCGAGGGCGACCAGCAGCAGTTCTTCAGCCAGCGTCAGGGAAGTCAGGGTGCTCATCGGGTCGCCTCAGGCGCGGATGTCGGAAAGGAGAGCGCGGTTGCCCGCACGGCCAATCTACCGGCCCCACGACGGAAAGCCACGTGCTATCTTCGCCGCGTCGTCCTGTTCCGACGCATACCCGCCCCCTCCCAACGAGCCGACCGTGCCCCACGCTGACCCGACGTTCGTGTGCACCACCTGCGGCGTCCAGTATGCACCGGCCCCCGAGCCGCCGGCCGCCTGTGTGATCTGCACCGATGAACGCCAGTACGTCCCCGGCACCGGTCAGCGCTGGACCACCTTCACGGAGCTGCCGCGCGGCCACCGCAATGCCTTTCAGCAGCTCGAGCCGCAGCTGCTGGGGATCGGCACCACGCCCACCGTCGGCATTGGCCAGCGGGCGCTCCTGCTCCGCACGCCGGCCGGCAACGTGCTCTGGGATTGCATCTCACTGCTCGACGACGCCACCGTCGAGATCATCACCGCGCTCGGCGGCCTGCACGCCATCGCGATCTCGCACCCGCACTACTACGCCACGATGGTGGAGTGGAGCCGCGCCTTCGGCGACGTGCCGGTGCATCTCCACGCGGCCGACCGCACGCACGTGATGCGCCCCGATGCGGCCCTGCACTTCTGGGAGGGGAGCCAGCTGCCGCTCCTGCCCGGGGTGCAGCTGGTGCAGCTGGGCGGACATTTCGCCGGCGGCACGGTGCTGCACTGGGCAGGCGGTGCCGAGGGACGCGGGGCGCTGCTCACCGGCGACATTATCCAGGTGATTCCCGATCGCCGCTACGTGGGCTTCATGCGCAGCTATCCCAACTTCATCCCGTTGCCGCCGCAGGAAGTGGAGCGCATGGCGCGGGTGGCCCACGGGTTGCCGTTCGACCGCCTCTACGGGGCGTGGTGGGATGCGCATATCGAGCGCGACGCGCACGCGGTCGTCCAGCGCTCCGCCGCACGCCACGCCGCGTGGGGCCGCGGGATGCCCGAACCGTAGCCCCGCCTCCACGCCCCCGCCTCATGCACACCGCGCCCGTCACTCCTGCCCACGAGTTCTCCATGACGCTGACCCGTCGCCTCGCTCCCCTGCTCGCGGCCGTCGCCATGGTCGCGACCGTCGCGGCCTGCACCGCACCGTCCACGCCCAAGGGCGGCGCGCTGTCTTCGGGCGCGCCATCGCAGGCCGCGTACTTCGATACCACCGGCCGACGCGACGTGTATACCGGCGGCGTGCGCATGATTCCCATCACGACGCCCAAGGGCACCTTCAACGTCTGGACCAAGCGCGTGGGCAACAACCCCACCGTCAAGCTGCTCCTGCTGCACGGCGGCCCGGGGATGACGCACGAGTATTTCGAGTCGGCGGATGCGTATCTCCCCGCCGGCGGCGTGGAGTACTACTACTACGACCAGCTCGGCTCGTTCTACAGCGATCAACCCAATGATGTGTGCCCGTACAACCGTAAGTTTTCCAAGGAATTGTCGGAGGGTTCGCCCTTCCGGCCACGTCTCTTCTTGGACGGCGTTCCTTCTCGGGAGTTGGCACTTCGAGTGTTGGGAATGGGCGTGCCCGAGTACACCGAATTGTTTCGCGGCTCGGCCATGAAGCGCGCCAAGCTCGCGGGGCTGCGGCGCAATGCGGCCGTCGTGTTGGGCAACACCGGCTCAGTGGCTGACCTCCCTGCCCTGATCATTGCTTTGGGAGACGAGCTCCCCCTCGTGCGCGGCCACGCCGCCTGGGCGGTCGGGCGGATTGGCTCCGACGCCGGCGTTGCCGCGCTGCGAGAACGCTTGGCCGTGGAGCCGGACGAATCCGTCCGCGCGGAGATCGAGTCTGCCCTGCGCGCAGCCGACGATGCCCCGGATGAGATTTCGAGGTCTCGCGGGACATGAGGTGACGTCCTTAACGTCACCTCGGCCGTCTTGACGTTTGCGCGGCGCTTGCCGGGAATGCGCTCCACAACAACGAGCAGATCGAGCACCCAGTAGTCGAGGATGGCAGCACGATCGTCTGCGGAGCACCGATCCCATACCTGAGCGATGTTCTTCGTCTCGTGTATGATCGCTTCCAGCTTCGCCCATGCGTCTTCGACAGAAGCAGCAAAGCGCTCAGCCTCAGATAGGTCCGACTTTGCAGCTTGAATCTGTCGCTTGGCAGCCGCCAGCTCGCGCATGAACGCGTCGTCCTCCGACACTTCAGTGCCTTGCTCTGCTAAGTGCGATGCAGTCCGGGCGAGCACTCTGAATTTCTGTTCGCGAACAGCAACAGTCGCCTTGGCGTCATCGACGTGACGCTGTGCGTCTTTCCGACGTTCATCGCGATCAAGAAGGACCTGACGGACGTGTGTGGCGAATTCTTCGCTCGCCCGCTCGCGAACGATCAGGTCCTTGATCTTGCCTTCGAACTCTTCGGCATCAATGCTCCACACGCTACAGTTGGCGGTGTGCATGCGCTCAAA
>JARIEV010000142.1 GCA_031127225.1 Gemmatimonadota bacterium
GATGAAATCGAAGCCCTCATGAAGCGGCGCGCCGTCATTCAGCCGTAGCGCCCGCTCACCGCGTGCGATACGGGTAACCGCGCGCGAGCTCCCGGTCGAGCGTGCGGTCGTGATGATACAGATCGTCGTAGAACGTCACGCGTCCATCCGGCTGCGCCATGGCCGTGACGTACAGGATGTGTACCGGCACCGGCGTGGCCAACGGCACGCGCAGCGGCATTTCCCGGTGCATGTCCGTCGCGATCCGGGTGGAGTCCCACCCGGCCTGCCCGCGTAGCACCAGCGCGGCCAGCCGCGCCGGCTCGGCCAGGCGGATGCACCCGTGACTCAAATCCCGTCGCGCCTGCGCGAACACCGACGTCGTCGGCGTATCGTGCATGTACACGTTGAACGCGTTCGGGAAGATGAACTTCACGCCGCCCAGCGCGTTCTTCGCCCCCGGACGCTGACGGATCCGCGCGCGGCCGGCCGCCACCGCGGCGATCGACGAGGCACCATGCGGCAGCACCTGCTCGTCGTCCGTGACGATCTCGTACTCGTTGCGCGGCAGATACTCCGGATCGCGGCGCGCCTTCGGCAGTAATTCTTTGCGCGCGATACTCGGCGGCACATCCCAGTACGGCGAGAACACCAGGTATTGCATGACGTCGCTGAACACCGGCGTTTTGTGATCGTACGCCTGACCCACCACCACATCCATGGCGAGCACCTCCTGCGGACGATCCTGCACATCGGTGAAGGCGTACAGGCGGAAGGCCGGAATGTTCACGATGATCGGCGGTGCGAAAAAGCGGTGCGGCAGCCAACGCCAGCGTTCGAGCGACAGCTCGAGCGTGCGCAGCCGCGCCGCCAACCGCCGACGCAGCACCGACAGCCGTTCCGGGGTGTGCGACGTCCGCGTGGTGTCGCGCAACTCCGCCCGCAACCGCACCGTGTCCTCCTCCAGCGCCCTGAACCGCACGAGCGCCGCCTTGAGCGCGCGATAGTGTGCGTACGGCGGCTCGGCGGCGTCGAACAGCCCAGTCGCGTCAGTCGATGCGGCCAACGCACCCAGCGCGTCGGCGGCATCCCATGGTTCGTGCGACAGGCGGAGCGAAGGATGGATCACGCCCGGCGACACGCGCCCATGTTGCAACGCATGCAGGGCCCGCAGCGAAGCGGTGCTGAGCATCACGTCGAAGTCCGCCTCCGCGGTGTCGGCCATCATCGACCGGGCCGGCGGCGCCGCGGGGGATGCCGCCAGCCGCGCAGCGCGGGTCCGCAACGCGCCGGCATCGTAGTCGCGCGGATCAAGCCCGCGTGCCGACACGCGCTCGAGTTCGGCGATCACCGCGAACGCCGCCGGTGTCGGCTGGCCATCACGCAGCCAGAGCGGCGCCCACGCCGCGCGTGTGTAGGCGCGCTGTAGATCGGCCGCGACATCATCCAGCCGTGGCCAGCGCTGGACGCGATGGCGACGCGAAGCAACGATCGCCCGCAGGACGCCCGCCGGATCCGTCGGCGCGCTCCCCTGCGCGGCCACCGCCAATGGCGCAGCCACCCCGCCGCCGACCGCGCCGACAAGCACGGCCAGCGCACACAGCCGGCGACAGAGCAAAGGAAAGCGCACGCGCTATTGTATGATCGGTGCGCGCCCCGCACGCTGTCAGGCTTTCCCTTCACTACGCGATCATGCTGCTCATCTACGGCGCCAACGGGTACACCGGTCAGCTCATCGTCGAGGAGTGCGTGCGACGCGGGCTCACCCCCGTGCTCGCCGCGCGGCGGGCGGAGACCATTGCGGCACTCGCCGCGCAGCACGGGCTCGCCACACGGGTGTTTGCCCTCGACGATCCCGACGCGTTGCGGCGCGGGCTGCAGGACGTCCGCGTGGTCCTGCATGCGGCGGGGCCGTTTATCCGTACCAGCGCGCCGATGGTCGCCGCCTGTCTCGACACCGGTGCCCACTACCTCGACATCACCGGCGAGATCGCCGTGTTCGAGGCGTGCCGGGCCCGGCATGACGCAGCGCAGCACGCCGGCGTGGTGATCCTGCCGGGTGTGGGATTCGATGTCGTCCCCACCGATTGTCTGGCCGCGCGGCTCGCCGCCGCCCTTCCCGGCGCCGCGCTGCTCGAGCTGGCCTTCGCCGGCGGTGGCGGCGTGAGCCGTGGCACGCTCAAAACCATGCTGCTTGGCTCCCCACAGGGCGGCGCCATCCGCCGCGACGGACGCATCACGCCAGTCTCATCGGCGTGGAAACAGGCCACCATCCCCTTCCGCGATCGGCCGCGACACGCCGTGACGATTCCTTGGGGCGATGTCTCCACGGCACACTGGTCCACCGGCATCGGCAACATCCACACCTACCTCGCTGTGCCCAAGGGGAACGTGCGGACCATGGGGTTGCTGTCACTGATCAGTCCGCTCCTCCAGCGGCCGCGCGTACAGCGGTTTCTGGAACGCCAGATCGACCGCCGCGTCCACGGCCCCGACGAGACGGCCCGCGCCACCGCTCGCATGCACGTCTGGGGTCGGGTCACGCATCCGGATGGCCGCACGTGCGAAGGCACCGCCGAAACGCCAGAAGGCTATCGGTTCACGGCAATCGCGGCCGTCGAGTCGGCACGGCGCGTGCTCGATGCGCCCCCGGCCCCAGGGTATCACACACCGTCTTCCGCGTTCGGCGCCGGCTATCTCGAGGAGCTCCCCGGGTGCAGCGTGCAGGTGGGGTGAACGCGCGCATGGGAAATCCGCCCCCGCCGCCGTTGCTGGTCAGTCGCCGAGCCTCGCCGTAAGTTGCTCGCGTCAGTATCTGCGTTACGCCCCGACCGGACCGCGCGATGTCGTTCACCTACATGAGCTCAGCGCGCGCGTGGATGCCGCGCGTGTCACTGCTGGCAGTCATCGCGTTCGCCGCGGCATGCGGTGGGGACGGGGCCGCCGAGAGTACCACGAACACCGCCGCCACCGACGGCACGTTCGCGCGGATCCAGCGCGACATCCTCGACAAGTCGTGTGTCTCCTGTCACCGCGCCGGCGACGCCAACGCACGCCAGTCGCAGCTCGTCCTGACCGGCGATTCCGCGTACGCGCAGCTGGTCGGGGTGGCCTCGCTGCAACAATTCGCCCGCGCCGACGGATTCCCCCGCGTGAAGCCGTCTCGGGCCGACAGCTCCCTGTTGTACCACAAACTCTCGTGGGTGCCCGGGCACCACAGCCGCGACTACGGGCAGCTCATGCCGATGGGCACCACCAAGGGCGTGACGGCTGGCCAGCTCGAGTACGTACGGCGCTGGATCGAAGCCGGCGCCCCGCGCGTGGGGCACGTGGTAGATACCGCCGTGCTGGCCGACGTCCGCCTGCAGTCGTCCAGCTTCACGCCGCTCGCCGCACCGACCGCCGCCGGGCTCCAGCTCAAGGTGGACAGCTTCGCGGTGTCGCCGGGCTCGGAGCGCGAGCTGTTCGTGTACCGGCGGGTCGGCAACGCCGCCGACCTGTACGTCACGCGCATCCAGTCGCGCATGCGACCGGGCAGTCATCACCTGCTCATGTACACGTTTGATGAAAGCCGCACCGCGTTCCCGTGCAACCAGCGCCCCGCAGCGAATACGGTCCGCGACATCCGGAACGCCGATGGGTCGCTCAACATCGCCAATATGCTCCCCATGGCGTGCCACGTGTTTTTCGCGGGCGCCATGACGCAGGACTTCGACTATCGCTTTCCGCCCGGGGTCGCGTTGCGCCTGCCGGCCAATGCGTCGCTGGATTTCAACGTGCACTACGTAAACCGGGCGCCGATCGACCTGCCCGGCGAGGCGTTCGCCAATCTCTACACCGCCGACCGCGCGCAAGTGCAGACGGTGGCGCGCACGCTCAATCTGGCCAACACCAACTTCTCGCTGCCGCCCAAACAGCGCACCACCATCCGGACCGTCTTCCCCATGGCCGTCCGCACCACGGTGCTCGGCCTGACCTCGCACATGCACGCGCTGGGCGAACGCTACGAAATCCGCCTGCGTCGGGCCGATGGCACCGAGACGTCGGTGTACGTGAACACCGACTGGGAGCACCCGGGCTTCACCAACTTCGAGACGCCGCTCGTGTTGCAACCCGGCGATGCCCTGGTGTCGGTGGTGACGTGGAACAACGTCACCGACCGCACCATCGGCTTCGGTCTGCTCTCCAGCGACGAGATGAACATCATCTTCGGGTACGCCTACTAGGCGGCCCGGCCGGCCCTACATTCGGTTGGGCGACGCAATCAGGTAGTACGACTCCTGCCGGGGACGGAAGAAACGATATCCCTGCTCCGTGAGATGGGCGTCGTCCTCCATCATCACGAACAGCTTCTTGCCGCCCCACTCGGGGATCGGCGTGGCGGTGTTCAGCTCGATCGAGATGTACGACCCAAGGCGTAGACGCGTGTTCTGCGCTGTCGTGTCGCTGCGCAGCGGACTGCGGAAGTCGATGGACGTGCCGAGCCCGTGCCCCTGCGTACCGATCGGATGCGAGTACACCATTGCCTCGATGTTGCGCTGCTTCATCTCGGCCATCGTGTTCGTAAACACCGTCCCGCCCGTCAGCCCCGGGCGGCCGTGCCGCAGCATCACCGCGTCCTGCAGCGTGTTGGTGTTCGCCATCGCCCGCTTGAAGCTCTCCGGCACGTCGCGCTCACCGGGCTGCAGCACGTAGGCCATCTTCTGCCAGTCGGTGTCGAAGCCCATGTAGCTGATGCCGAAATCCACGTGCACCACATCGCCGGGACGGATCGTCGTGCTCTCCGGCGCGACGGCCAGAAAGCCGCGTGACGTGGCGATATCCGCCCCCTTCCGCTGTACGCGCAGATCGGGCTGGAACCACGTGCGCACGCCAGCGGCCCCCAGCATGTCGAACAGCGCGCGCCGCACGTCGCCCACCGTGGTGCGGTTGGGCGTGATCACGGCGTTCGACAGCGCGCGCTTCACGATCGCCTCGGTCACCGTCACCGCTGTGCGGTAGTGCTCCATCTCCTCCGGCAAGCGCGTATCGAGGTACTCCTCGATCAGATCGCCGGCACTCACGAACGTTTTCTCGGCCTCCTCACCCAGCGTCTCAGCCAGAAAGCGGTACGCGTCGTAGCCCAGCGAACGCGTCTGTCCGCGGCGGCCGCGAATGCCGAGTCCCACCGTGGCCGGCTTGTACTGCTGGTACAGATCGCGCAGCGTCGTCGCCGGCGGCCGCGGCTCGGTGAACGGCGCATCAAAGAAGCGCGCCAGATTCTCCTCGGTGTACGCGGTGATCGCGTACTTTTTCAGCCCCTGCTCGCCACCGTCGATGAACACGAAGAAGTCACGGTTCCCCGTATAGGGGCGCGGCGGCGCCACGTACTGCGACAGGGGATCATCGTGGAACTCCTCGTTCACCACGATCCACATCCCGACCTTGTGGCGCCGCATCATCGGCAGCAGCAGGGCATGACGCTTGGAGAGCCAGTCTTCGCGCAGGGCGATCTGCTGCGACCATGGCAGCAGCGCCGCCGCCTCGGGGACGGCGAACGCACGCGGTGCGCGCACGGGGCGGGGCGTTGAAGACTGGGCCGTGGCCGTCGATATCGGGGCGAGTGCCGTGGCAGCCAGCAGCGTGGCGGCGAACACAAGGAGCTTCATGGCGGGGGGACGCTGGCGATCGGGGAGGAGAGGCAGGGGGCGACCACCGCAATGTCGCCCTCCCTCGCCGACTTTGGGATACCCATCATGTATGATTTACTTGACTTCGAGTAAGAAATATCATACATTTTGTTATGATCATTCTCTGGATACCCGCCACGCTGCTGGTCGCGTTCGCAGTGCTGGCGTTCACGCTGCGGGCCTCAAGGCGGTCGCTCCCCGCGCTGGTTCTTCCCGAAGGTGAGTCGCTTCTGAGCACGCCGGTGCAGCGCCTGGCCGTGCGCGCGCTGATCGGTGTGTCCGTGTTCGCCGTCGCTGCCGCCGCCGTCGTGACGCATCACGGACTGGAAGCGACCTGGAGCCACGACATCACTCGGTGGACCGTGACCGGACTGCTGATGGCCGGCTTGGGCATCTTCACCGTGTACATGACCCGCGTCTCGCGCTGGATGGCCAACGACAACGGCCCCTGCGACGAGCGTGACCGCGCCATCATCGCCACCGCCGGCGGCGGGCAAGCGCCCGCCATTTTGGTAATACTCGCCGCCTGGATGATCGCGCTCACCGAGCGCTATCACGTCACGCAGCTGGTGCCGTCCGCCGCCCTCTACGCCATCTTCTGGTCGTGCATTATGGTCAGCATGATGGCGCTGCTGGTAGGCGTGGTGATCGGCTACCGGCGCAGCTGAGCATGCCCAAAGCCATCATCCGCAATCACGTCCGGCGACTCCGCTTCGAGCACGGCGAGATGACGCAGCAAGCGCTCGCCGATCGCGTCGGCTGCAGCCGCCAGACGATTCTCGTGCTCGAACAAGAGCGTTACGTCCCCTCGCTCATGCTCGCCATGCAGATCGCCCGCGTCTTCGGCGCACACGTCGAGCAGGTGTTCACGCTCGACGAAACCGAGTAGGCGACAGCAACGGCAACAGCGAACAGCGAACAGCTGGAACACGAATTACGGTGGATTTCGCGGATTACACTGATAAGCAAAAAGCGCCGATGGCTTATCTGTGCGTTGTCAGTGAAATCCGTCTTATCCGTGTTCCAGCTGTTCGCTGTTCGCGGTCGCAGAATGCCGTGCCGCCGCTCACGCCCCCGCCATCAGCCGCTCCCGCAGCCGCCGCTTCACGCCGGGCCAGTCCACGTCGGTGATGCCGTAGTACACGCTGTCGCGCACAAACCCGTCGCGCACCACCATGTGCCGGCGCAGCACCCCCTCGCGCACCGCCCCCAGCTTCTCCAGCGCCCGCTGCGACTGCGTGTTGCGCAGGTCGGTCTTGAATTGCACCCGCACCGCGCCCAGCACGTCGAACAGCTGCGTGAGCTGCAGGTACTTCGCTTCGGTGTTCGCGAGAGTCCCCTGCGCCGCCGGGGTCAGCCAGGTCCCGCCGATCTCCACCCGCCGGTGCGGGCGCGAAATATCCATCCACCGCGTCGAGCCGATCACGGCGCCGCTGTCACACGAGATAATCGCGAACGGCACCTCGTCGCCGCGGGCGGCCGCGGCGGCCGCCGTGGCGAGATACGCCACCACCGCCGCCTCCGTCACCAGCGGCGGCTGCACCGTCACCCGCCAGAGTTCCTCGTGATGCCCCGCGGCCAGCAACCCCTCGGCATGCAGCGCCGTGAGCGGTTCGAGGCGGACCAGACGGCCGTGCAAAACCACGGGGCACGGATCGAATGGGGCGGTCGGGAGACCCGGCGCGCCGGAGAGCAAATCAGAGGTGGCGATGGACATGGGCGCACACTCGCCGCGGTGCCATCGGCCGGCAAGGGCCGACACCACGGCCGCTCGCCCCTACCATTGCGGGGGCCCCGCCCGTATTCTCGCCCATATGTCGCATGGTCGCTCCCGCCTCGGACTCCTCGCCTTCGCCGCCGGGGCCCTCGTACCCGCCACGGTCTCGGCGCAATCGTCACCCGTCGCGCGTGTGACCGGTGAGGTGTTCGACAGCCTGGCCATGCGCCCCCTCGCCGGGGCCACCGTGCAACTGGTCACCACCGGTCAGCCGGCGCGCATTCGGGTCGCCACCGCCGACAGCCGCGGTGTCTTCCGCTTCGACTCGGTCGCGGCGGGGGTGTACGTGGCCGGCTTCCTGCACCCGCTCCTCGACAGCCTCGGACTCGAGGGCCCGCTCGCCCGCCTCGAGATCACGACGGCCGATCCACTCGCCCTCACGCTCGCCACGCCGTCGGCGCCCACGCTGATCGCGGCCCGCTGCGGACCGCCGCAGCCCGGCCGCCCGCAGGGGCTCTTCACCGGGACGGTGCGCGCTGCGCGCGGCATCCCGCTGGCGTCGCCGGCCCGCGTGCGGGCCCAGTACACGCAGACCACGGTCAGCGAGCGCGGGCTCGAACGCCGCACCCCGGCCCAGTTCGGGACCACCGACGCCGACGGCCTGTTCTCGGTGTGCGGCGTCCCCCCCGGCCGCACCATCAGCGTCCGGGCCTTCACCGCCACCGACAGCAGCGGGTTCGTCGAACTCACGGTCCCGCCCGACGGGCTCATGCGCCGCAACCTGCTGGTCGGCAGCGCCACCCGCGCGCGCACCGACACGACCGCGCGTGGACAGAGTCTCAGCGGCCCGGCGCGCCTGCGCGGCCTCGTGCGCAACGCCGCCGGAAAGCCGGTCGTCGGGGCCCGCGTCGTCGTGCTGGGCACCGCGCGCGAAGGCACCACCGGCAGCGCGGGACAGGTGGCCCTCGCGGCCTTACCCGAGGGGAGCTACACCCTCGAAACCCGCGCGCTGGGGTACCAGCCCCTGCGCAGCGTGGTCGATCTCGATGGCAGCCGAGAGGCCGACGCGGAGCTCACCCTGTCGGCGCTGCCGGCCGCCGTGGACACTATGCGGGTGCGCGCCGATCGGATGGCCGTCCCGCTCGCCGACTTCGAGCGGCGCCGCAAACTGGGCTTCGGTCATTTCCTCGACGAAAAACAGATCACCGCCCGCGCGCCCAACAACGTCGCCGACGTGTTCCGCAGCACCCCGGGCGTGGTCACCATGCCCGGCCAGTTCGGGCGCGACCGCGTCCTGCTGCGCGGCACCGGCATGACCGGTGACTGCCCGCCGGCCGTCTTCCTCAACGGGCTGCTGATTCCCAACGAAGACGGCGATCTCGATGCCATCGTCAACGCCCGCGACGTGCGCGCCGTCGAAGTCTACGCCCGCACGGCCAGCGTCCCGCTGCAGTTCCAAACCCGCAACGGCTGCGGGTCGGTGGACATCTGGACCGGCGCCCGCAGCGCTCCCGCGCAGCCGTGATCGCGCGCGGAGGCCTGTGGCCACCGGCCGGCCGGCCACCCGCCTGGCGTCGCTGGCTCCTCCCGCTCGCCGCCGCGAGCGCCCTCGTCGGCACCCTCGCCGGCACCGTGGCCCACGCGCAACCGCTCTCCCCGTTTGCCACCGCCAAGGCCCAGACGTTGCTGCGCGAGAAGTACAGCTGCCTGGGGTGCCACCGGTTGGGCAACGAGGGCGGGGTGCTCGCCCCTACGCTGCACGACGTGCGCACCCGCCGCGATGCGGCCTACATCGCCGCGATCGTACGCGACCCCCAGCGGCTGCGCCCCGGGGCCGCCATGCCACGCACCCGGATGCCCGAGTCCGACCGACAGCTCATTACGCGCTTCCTCGGGGGTGACGTGACC
>JARIEV010000143.1 GCA_031127225.1 Gemmatimonadota bacterium
GTGCGCCGCGCGTGCGCGTGCTGGCCATCCCCCCCGGCGCCACCACGTACACGCTGGACAGCAGCGAGCCGACGCAGCCACTGATGACCGAGCTCATGCTCGCGCATCTGGCGATCGATCTGCTCCCCGAGTTGCGCGTGCGCACGCGCGACTACGACGCAATCCTCACGCGCTCCACCCGACGCTGGACGTTCGTTAAGCGATGATCACCCCGTTCACGCGCTCCGCATGACCCGCACGCTGCTCATGGCCTCTCTCCTTGCGCTCTTCGGGCACCCGCCGGCCCCACTGGCCGACGATCAGGTACTCGCCCCGTGCCCAGACACGCCGAACTGTGTGTCCACCGAGGCCACGCGCGCGTCGCAGCGGGTGCCCACGGTGCCGTTCACTGATGCCCCCGAGGCGGCACTGCGCCGGGCCCGCGAGGCGCTGCTGGCCGAGCCGCGCACCACGATCACCGCCGAGCGCGCGGGCGCGCTGCGCGCCGAGTGCCGCAGCCTCGTGTTCCGCTTCGTCGATGACGTGGACATCGTGGTGGACACCGCCGCGCACGTGTATCGGTTCCGCTCGGCGTCCCGCGTGGGGCGCAGCGACCTCGGGGTGAATCGCCAGCGCATCGCGCGGATCGCGGCGCGCCTGGCGCCGACGTCCACTACCCCCTGACGGAGACCCACCGATGTCGCTGGTCTTGCGCGCGGCCACGCCGGCCGACGTTCCCGTGATCCGGGATCTCATCGAGGGGCTCGCCGACTATGAGCGGCTGCGGCATGAATGCATCGCCACCGATGCGCTCCTGCACGCGGGCCTGTTTGGCGAGCGGCCGTACGCCGAAGTGGTGATCGCCGAGTGGGACGGGGCGTCCGCCGGGTTCGCCCTCTTCTTTCACAACTTCTCCACCTTCCTTGCGCGTCCGGGGATCTATCTCGAAGATCTGTTCGTGCGGCCCGCGCATCGGGGACGGGGAGTGGGCAAGGCGCTGCTGCGGCATCTGGCGCAGCTGGCGGTGGCCCGGGAGTGCGGACGACTGGAATGGTCGGTGCTGGACTGGAACGTGGACGCGATCGGTTTCTACGAAAAGCTGGGCGCGCGCGCGCAGGATGAATGGACGGTGTACCGCGTCACGGGGGATGCCTTGACGCTTCTTGCGACCGACGAGGGGTAACCATGGACGTGTCGAATCAGCCCGCCGCGCACTCGCGGCGCGCGCTGCTGCAACTGCTGGCCGCCGGTGTCGCCGGCAGCGCTCTGGCGCCATCGCTGGTGCGGGCGGCGCAGGCGGCGGACCCATCGGGTGGTGATCGCTCGCGCCGCATCGACCGGATCGGCCTGCAGCTGTACACCGTGCGCAGTGCGCTCGCCAAGGATCTCGAGGGCACGATCGCGGCGGTGGCGGCGGCCGGCATCACCGAACTCGAGTTCGCCGGCTACTTCAACAAGCCGGCGGTGTGGTGGCGTGATCTCATGCAACGGCATGGGCTCACGGCACCGTCCACGCACGAACCGCTACCCGCCACCGACGACGGCTGGCCGGCGATTTTCGATCGTGCCACCGCGATGGGGCACCGGATCGTGATTGTGCCGTTCGTGGGCACCGAATACCGCGGCTCGCGCAGCAACTGGATGAAGCTCGTGGCGCGCCTGAACACCGGGGCGCGGCTGGCGAAGGCGGCGGGGCTGCAGTTCGCCTATCACAATCACGATTTCGAGTTCGCGCCCGTGGACGGCACCACCGGCTACGACCTCATCACCGGCGAGACCGACCCGGCGATGATGCTGCTCGAGCTCGATCTGTACTGGACCATCAAGGCCGGGCACGACCCGCTCGCCATCATGGCGCGGCAGCCGGGACGCGTGGTGTGCTGCCACGTCAAGGATGCCAGTCCGGCCCCGGAGCGCGCCATGCGCGATGTCGGCGCGGGAACGATCGATTTCAAGACGATCCTCGCCAAGGGCCGCGGGCTCGGCCTCACGCACTGGTTCATCGAACACGATCAGCCCGTCGATGCGCTGGCCTCGATCCGCGCCAGCGCGGCCGCCATGCGGGCCTACTGACCGTCGCCACTTCCCCTCCTGATCCCCGCTCTCATGCAAGTCCAGCCGCGTCGGTCGTCGTATGACGTCTGCATTGTCGGATCGGGCGCCGGTGGCGCCATGACCGCGTACGAACTCACCCGTCAGGGTGCCAATGTCATTCTGCTCGAAGCGGGTCCGTGGTGGGACAACACCAAGGACTCCTCGATGCTCAAGATGCCGTACGACACGGCACGTCGCGGTGGCAGCACCCCGGAGCGCCCCTTCGGTGAGCACGATGCCTGTCTGGGCGGATGGGAGATCCCCGGCGAGCCGTACACCGTGGCAGAGGGGTCGAAGTTCTCGTGGTGGCGCGGACGCATGCTGGGCGGCCGCACCAACCACTGGGGCCGCATCTCGCTGCGCTTCGGGCCGCAGGACTTCAAGCAGAAAACGCACGACGGACTCGGTGACGATTGGCCCATCGGCTACGACGACATCGCGCCGTACTACGATCGCGTGGACCGCCTGATCGGCATCTTCGGCAGCCGCGAGAATCTGTTCAATCATCCCGACGGCGAGTTCATGCCGGCGCCGGAACCGCGCTGCTACGAGAAGCTGGTGCAGCAGGCCTCCAGGAAGCAGAACGTCACCTGCATCCCCGCTCGGCTCAGCATCATCACGAAGCCGCTCGGCAACCGCGCGCCGTGCCACTACTGCGGGCAGTGCAACCGCGGCTGCATGAGTAACTCCAACTTCTCGGCGCCGAACGTGCTGCTGTTTCCCGCCATGCAGACGGGGCGGCTGAAAATCATCAGCAACGCGATGGCGCGCGAAGTCACCACCGATGCCAACGGCCTCGCGACCGGCGTGAGCTACATCGACAAGAGCACCGGCCGCGACGAACACGTGAAAGCCAAGGTGGTCGTACTCGCCGCGTCGAGCTGCGAGTCCAGCCGCATCATGCTCAACTCCAAGTCCACGCGTCATCCGCACGGCATCGGCAACTCCAGCGGCGTGGTGGGCCGGTACATCACCGACTCCACCGGCACGGATGTCGCGGGGTATATCCCCGCCATGGAGTCGATGCCGCGGCACAACTGCGACGGCGTGGGTGGCGGTCACGTGTACATGCCGTGGTGGCTCGACAACAAGAAGCTTGACTTCCCGCGCGGCTATCACATCGAGGTGTGGGGCGGCTTCGGTATGCCGAGCTACGGCTTCATGGGCGGCATCCAGCGCTATCCCGACGGTGGCGGCTACGGCGCGTCGCTCAAGGACAGCTATCGCAAGTACTGGGGCACCACGATCGGCTTCTCGGGGCGCGGCGAGATGATCCCCAACGAGAACAGCTACTGCGAGCTCGACCCCGACAAGAAGGATCAGTGGGGCATCCCGGTGCTCAAGTTCAGCTTCAAGTGGAGCGACCACGAGTACAATCAGGTGAAGCACATGCAGGAGACGTTCCGCGCCCTGATCGCCGAGATGGGCGGGCAGGTGTTCAATGCGATGCCCACGAAGGAACAGGGGTACGGCATCAGCGCGGGCGGCCAGATCATCCACGAACTCGGCACGGTGCGCATGGGTGATCGGGAGAAGAACTCCGCGCTCAACGCGAACTGCCAGGCGTGGGACTGCAAGAATCTGTTCGTCGCCGACGGCGGTCCGTTCGTGTCGCAGGCCGACAAGAATCCCACCTGGACGATTCTCGCGCTGTCGATGCGCGCGGCCGGGTACATCACACAGCAGCGCAAGGCGGGGGCTCTCTGATGGAACGCCGTGACATGATGAAGCTGCTGGCCACGATGCCGCTCGGCGCCTGGGCACTGTCGGGCAGCGAGGTGGCCGACGCCGCCACGCACACGCACGCGGTGCTCGAGGCCCTCGAGGGCGAGCAGCCGCCGCGCGCCTACACGCCGAAGTTCTTCCAGCCGCTGGAGTGGCGCACGGTGCGCGTGCTGGCCGACATCGTCATTCCGCGCGATGAACGGTCGGGGAGTGCTTCCGACGCGGGCGTGCCGCAGTTCATGGACTTCGTGATGGTCACCTATGCCAGCAACCAGGCGCGGATGCGTGACGGGCTGGGGTGGATCAACGCCGAATCGCGGAGCCGCTTCGGCGTGCCGTTCCCCGATGCCACGGCGGCGCAGCGGCTGGCCATTGTGGACGACATCGCGTGGCCGGCCAAGGCCACCAAGGCCCATCAGTCCGGCGTACGCTTCTTCAACGCCTTCCGCGACCTCACGGCCAGCGGCTTCTTCACCAGCCGCATCGGCGTGAAGGACATCGGCTACATGGGGAACATGCCCTTGTCGGCGTGGACCGGCTGCACGCCGGCGGCAGAACAGCACATCGGGGTGCGGTGATGCGCGCGGCGAACCCGCCGGGCCTGCCGCGCATGGTGCGGCGGGGCAAGGCGCTGGGGATGGCGGTCGCGGCGGCGCTCGCCGGCCCGTCGCTCGGGGCGCAGCGGGCGCCGGTGGGGCCGGCCACGCGCTCGTACGTGGCGGTGGACACCACCGTGCTCGCGCTGATCAACGCGCGGGTGATCGACGGCACCGGGGCGCCCCCGCGTGAGGGGCAGACGCTGATTATCCGCGACGGCCGGATCACGGCGATCGGCGCCACCGCGAGTGGGGCCACGGCGAAGGGCGCCACCGCGACGGGCCGCACCGGGGGCGTGGCGGTACCGGCGGGGGCACAGGTCATTGATTTGGCGGGCAAGAGCGTGATGCCCGGACTGGTCATGGTGCACGAGCACCTGTACTACCCGGTGGGAGCCGGCACGTACGGCAACCTCACGGAGAGCTTCTCGCGGCTGTACCTCGCCGGCGGGGTGACCAGTATGCGCACCGGCGGCAATATGAATGGCTTCGCCGAGTTGCTCATCGCGAAGGCGATTGCGCGCGGGGAGAAGCCGGGGCCGTGGATTGATGCCACGGCGCCGTACCTGGAGGGCCCGGGGATGGGCTTCAACCAGGTGGCCATCACGCGGGATTCGGTGGATGCGCGCAAGCTGGTGGAGTACTGGGCGGACCAGGGCGCGACGTCGTTCAAGGCGTACATGAACATTTCGCGCGCCGCCCTGCAGGGGGCCGCACGGGCGGCGCACGCACGGGGGCTCAAGATCACGGGGCATCTGTGCTCGGTGACCTACCGCGAGGCCGCCGACGCCGGGATCGACGATCTGGAGCATGGCTTCTTCGCCATGAACGACTTCGTCCCCGGCAAGCAGCCCGACAGCTGCAGCGGCCGTGGCGGTGCGGCGCAGAGCGCGCTGGCGCAGGCCGACCCCGAGAGCGCCGAGGTCCAGGCGCTGTTCCGGTATCTCATCGAGCGGAAGGTGGCCGTCACCAGCACGCTCACGATCTTCGAGACCTTCACCCCCGGCCGTCCCATGCCGCCGGGCACCGACGTGCTCATCGAGCCGCTGCGGGCGCAGTTTGCCGAGCGCTACGCCGCGACGCAGCGCAACCCGCAATCGGTGTATGCGCGCGCCTTCCCCAAGGGGATGGCCATGGAGCGGGCGTTCGTGAAGGCGGGCGGGACCTTGATTGTGGGCACCGATCCCACCGGCGGCGGCGGGGTGATTGCCGGCTACTCCAACCAGCGTGCCCTCGAGCTGCTGGTGGAGGCGGGCTTTTCGCCGCTCGAGGCCATCCGGATCGGCACGCTCAACGGGGCCACCTATCTGGGGCGCGGCGCGCTCACCGGATCGCTGGTCACCGGGAAGCTGGCTGATATTATTGTTGTCAACGGTAATCCCGCTACTAATATTACTGACATTCAGAATATTCAAATGGTGTTCCGGCAGGGAGTTGGCTACGACCCCGCCGCGCTGATCGCGTCGGTGAAGGGGAAGGTCGGGCTGTGGTAGGGCACTTCGCCGGAGTGCGCCCCGTACTGCGCATCGTGCCGCGCCGTCTGCGCCCTGCGCTGGCGCTGCTGCTGGGGGTCGCCGCCGTCGCGCCGCGGCCTGTCGCGGCCCAGGCATCCGCTCGGCGCACGGGCGCGACCGCTGCGCCGGTGGCCGTGGAACCGCTCACGCGTGATGTGCTGGCGCAGCTCGTGGCCGTGAACACTACGGTGAGCACGGGCTCCACCACCCGCGCAGCGCAGGCGATGGCGGCGCGCTTTCGCGCGGCGGGGTGGCCGGCCGCCGACATCACGCTCACCGGCGCGGGCCCGAAAAGCCAGAATCTGGTGGTCCGCTGGCGGGGGCGCACGCGCGGCAAACCGGTGGTGTTCAACGCGCATCTCGACGTGGTGGAGGCCCCGCGCCTCGACTGGGGGAGCGACCCCTTCGTGCTCACCGAGCGCGACGGTTACCTCTACGGCCGCGGCGTGCTGGACGACAAGGGGCCGGCCGCCGCGATCGTGGCGGCCCTGCTGGTGGCCCGACGCGACGGCGTGGTCCCCGAGCGCGACGTGCTGCTCACGCTCACCGCCGGCGAGGAGTCGGGGGTCGAGAACGGTGTGGAGTGGCTGCTCAAGCAGCA
Source organism: Gemmatimonadota bacterium (assembly GCA_031127225.1). Lineage (GTDB taxonomy): Bacteria > Gemmatimonadota > Gemmatimonadetes > Gemmatimonadales > Gemmatimonadaceae > Gemmatimonas. The sequence continues at coordinate 6,510 of JARIEV010000143.1, forward strand.
CTCGGCGGTCGCCGATGCGGCGTATGTCCTCAATCTCGATTCCGGCGGGGCAGAGCTCACGAATGGCGGGGTTCGCGCCTTCACGGTGCAGGCCGCCGAAAAGGTGTACGTGGACTTCGACCTCGTGGCCTCTGGGCCCGGCGGACACAGCTCCGTCCCCGATGGCGAGACACCGGTGGACCGGCTCGCCCGGGCGGTCACGCGCCTTACCGGGGCCACCTTCCCGGTGCGCCTCAACGACGTCACTCGTCTGTTTCTGGAGCGCACGGGGCCCCTCACGGCTGGCCCGTTGGGTGCCGCCATGACCGCCCTCGCACGGAACCCCGACGATGCGGCCGCGCAGGCGGTGCTGCTGCGCGACCCCGCGCTGGCCGCACGGCTCCGCACCACCTGCGTGACCACCATGCTGCGCGCGGGCACCGCCCCCAACGCCATCCCGCAGGAGGCCGTGGGCACGGTGAATTGCCGCATGCTCCCCGGTGAGGGGCAGGAGGTCGTCCGGCGCCGGCTGCGCGAGCTCGTGGCCGACAGCGCCGTCGAGGTGCGCGTGGTGTCGCCAGCCACCGAGAGCGGACCCTCCGTCGTCACGGCGCACGTGCAGGAGCTGGTGCGCGCCGCCCTGGGTGCGCGGTACGCGGCCACCCCGATCATTCCGTACATGGAAACCGGCGCCACCGACGCGATCTTTTTCCGCAATCGCGGCATCGACGTGTTCGGGGTCACCGGATCGTTCGTGCCCGAGACCGACGGCATGCGTATGCACGGGCGCGACGAGCGCATCGCGGTGACCGCGCTCCGTGAGATGGCCCAGTACACCGACCGCTTGCTTCGCGCCGTCGCGAAGACGCCCTGACCACGGCCCCTGTTCCGTTTCCTCTCGCCGGAGTTGCGCCATGTCCGAGCCGCACGTGATCCGCAGTCCCGATCCTGACGTCGAGATTCCCGACCTGCCGCTCGTGCCGTTCGTGCTCGCGCGCGCGGCGGAGTTTCCCGATCATCCGGCCATCGTGTGCGGGGTGACCGGGAAGCGGTACACGTACGCGCAGCTGGCCGACGCCGTACAGCACGTGGCGGCGGGGCTGCACGCGCACGGTATCCGAAAGGGCGATGTGGTTGGCCTCGTGAGCCCCAATCTCCCCGACTTCCCGGTGGTGTTCTACGCCGCGGCGGCCATCGGCGCCATCTGCTCCACCGTCAATCCCATCGCGACGGCCGAGGAGATCGGCGCGCAGTTCGCCGACAGCGAAGCGGTGATGATCGTGACCATCCCCGAGCTGTTCGCCAAATGCTCCGCGGCGGCGCAGATCGCCGGTACGGTGAAGGAGCTCGTGGTGTTCGGCGAGGCCGAAGGCGCCACGCCGTACAGCGCCCTGTTCGCGCACGGCAATGTGCCGCCGCACGTGGACATTGATCCGGCCACCGATGTGGCGGCGCTCCCCTACTCCAGCGGTACGTCGGGGATCCCCAAGGGCGTGATGCTCACGCACCGCAACCTCGTGGCCAACCTGCAGCAGATGCAGGCCGTCAACGCCGTGCTGGACAGCGACAGCACGGTGCTGGGGGTGCTGCCGTTCTTTCACATCTACGGCATGGTGGTGGTGATGGGTGGGGCGCTGCGGCAGGGGGCGTGCATCGTGTCGTTGCCGCGCTTCGACCTGGAGCAGGTGCTCACGGTGTTGCAGACCCATCGCATCCGCATGGCGAACGTGGTGCCGCCCATCATTCTGGCGATGGCCAAGCATCCGCTGGTGGCGAACTACGATCTGTCGTCGCTCAAGTACCTGTTCAGCGGCGCGGCGCCGCTCGGCGCCGACTTGGCGCAGGCGTGCCAGCAGCGCCTGGGGCTGCTGGTGCGTCAGGGCTACGGGCTCACCGAGACCAGCCCCGTCACGCACTTCCACCCCATGGAGACGGGCCGCGAAGTGCTCGACGCCGTGGGCCCCGCCGCGCCGAATACCGAGTGCCGGCTCGTCGATCCTGACACGGGGCTCGACGTGGCCGTGGGTGAGCGCGGCGAGATGTGGATCCGCGGACCGCAGGTCATGAAGGGCTACTTCAAGAAGCCCGAGGCCACCGCCGCCTGCATCACCCCCGACGGCTGGTTCAAGACCGGCGATGTGGCCGTCGTTGATGAGCAGGGGTGGTTCAAGATCGTCGATCGTGTGAAGGAGTTGATCAAGTACAAGGGGATGCAGGTGGCGCCGGCCGAACTCGAAGCGCTGCTGCTGGGGCATGCGTCCATCGCCGATGCCGCCGTGATTCCCGTGCCCGATGTCGAGGCCGGAGAAATCCCCAAGGCGTTCGTCGTGCTGCGGGCGCCCCTCACCGCCGATGAGGTCATGTCCTTCGTGGCCGAGCGCGTGTCGTCGTACAAGAAGGTGCGTCAGGTGGAGTTCGTGGATGCGATTCCCAAGTCTCCATCAGGTAAGATTCTCCGTCGCCTGCTCGTGGAGCAGGAGCGCCGTCGCGTGCTCCCCTCTTAACTCTCCTGCCTCGCTCACCGTCATGTCTTCTTCCCGCCTCGGCATCGGTTTCATCGGGTCCGGTTTCAACGCCCGCTTTCACATGCAGGGCTTCCGTCACGTACGTGACGCCGATGTGCTCGGCGTGTGGAG
>JARIEV010000144.1 GCA_031127225.1 Gemmatimonadota bacterium
GGTCGCCCGCGCCGAGCTGACGATTCAGCTGCGACACGCGCCCCGTGATCCAGTCGAGCACACTGCCGGTGCTGCGGGTGCGGTCCGCGCGCTCGGCTGGCGTGCCGCCGGTGCCGAACAGCTGCTCGAACGCGACCCGCGGATCGCGGATCATCGGCAGCGGCTCGGTCGGCGAGCTCCAGCTGATCGAGTCGGTGTACATGCACGAGTAGCCGTAGGCACAACCGCCGGCCCGATCGAGCGGCTCGATGCACAGCTGCATCGACGGAATCGGCGTCGCCTGACCGAAGCGCTGCGCATACATCTGATCGAGCGATGTGCCCGCGAAGATGTCAGAGCCTTCCGTCTGCGTGGGGTGGGCCTGCGTGAGGAACACGGCGCTCGACCGGAAATGGTCACCGCCGATCTCTTCCGACTTGTACGCTTCCGCCATGCGCACGTCGGTGTTGCTCACGATCGTGAGATACTTGCGCCACGACTCCAGCGGCGAGAGCGACGTGGCGCTCAAGTCGAAAGCGCGCCCGGCCGTGGGGGGAGCCCAGAGATGCTCGGTCAGGCCGAACGGACTGCAGCCGGCCGCGCCGTGCACCATTTCCAGGCAGAGCAGGCGCGCCGGATTGGTGGGGGCACTGGCCGCGAAGGCGGTGGTGGGAATCATCGCGTCCAGATACGGAAGCGCGACCATCGTGCCGAGTCCCTTCAGGAACGTGCGGCGCGGCAGTGGTTGGCGGGAGATGAACGCCATGATCGGGGCTCCTTACCGGAACGACGTGGACGACGCGCCGGACGACGCGTCGGTGGCTTTCGGAATGGCGCTTTCCGCGCGCTGCATGCGGAAGGCGGGGCTGCGGACAACGCCCATGATGTAGGCGGTCATGCGGTGATCCTGCTTCGCGGCGTCGCGCACGATCGCGCGCACCGAGGGCATGTCGTACGCTTCGATGCGACGCCCGATGGCGTACGCCATCAGGTTGCGCGTGAAGGTGCGCAGCAGGGCGTCCTCTCGGCGCAGCAACGCGGCCTGCAGTTCGGCCACCGTACTCGCCGTGGTGCCGTCCCACAGATCGCCGCGCGAATCGATCGGCATGCCGTTGTCACGCACACGCAGGCGTCCGGTCACGTCGTACTGCTCCATCGCGAGACCGATCGGATCCATCATCTTGTGGCAGCTGGAGCAGGCCGGGCTCTTGCGGTGCTGCTCCATGCGCTCGCGCACGGTGAGCAGACGCCCCGAGGTGCTGCCGGGGGTCGCTTCGAGATCGGGGACGCCGGGAGGCGGTGGCGGGGGCGGGGAATTGAGCAGCACTTCCATCACCCACTTGCCGCGTTCGACGGCCGACGTCCGGCCGGCGTGCGAGGTCAGCGTCAGGACACTGGCGTGCGACAAAATCCCGCGCCGACCTGCGTCAGGATATTTCACACGACGGAACGACGGGCCGACGATGTTGGGAATGTTGTAGTGCTGCGCCAGTCGTTCGTTCACGAAGGTGTAGTCGGCGCGATAGAAGTCGAGCAACGGACGATCGCGACGGACGAGATCGTCGAAGAACAGCTCGGTCTCCTCTCGCATGGCCAGGCGCAGCTGCTCGTCGAAATCGGGATACTGCCGAATGTCGGGCTGCACGATGTCGAGATCGGGCAGGCGCAACCACTGCGCCGCGAAGCGCGTGGACAGCGCTTTCGCGCGCGGGTCGGCGAGCATCCGACGCACTTCGCGCTCGAGCCCCGCCGTCTGCGACAGCGTTCCCTGGCTGGCGGCGGTGAGCAGCGCTCGATCCGGCGGCGCCGACCACAAGAAGAACGACAGCCGCGACGCGAGGTCGATGTCGCGCAGCTTGTAGTTCGTGCCCGCGGCGACGTCACGCGGCGCCTGCTCGAAGCGGAAGACAAAATCGGGGCTGGCCAGAATGCCTTCGAGGGCGGTGCGCACACCCGTCTCGAAGTTGCCACCCTTGCGACCGGCGTCGTACAGCGACATCAGTCCCGCACGATCCTCGTCGGTGAGCGGACGGCGATAGGCCATCATGCCCAGGCGATTCACGATCGACTGCGCACACGGCCGCTCGCCGGACACGGTGGCAGGGCGGCAACTGAAGATGTTGCGACGCACCGGCGTGTCCGACACGCCGGTCACGGCGTACGGGCCATTCACCGTGAGTTCCCGCAGGTGTGGCAACAGCGAGAAGCCGTAAGCCACCGCATTCGACGTGCTGTTCAGCGAATACTTGAGCGGGCTGATGAGATCCTGCACGACGCCCTGAAACGCCGGCGGCACGAAGGCGGCGGCAATCTTGTGCGGGCCCGCCGTGACGCGCACGCGCTCACTGCCCATCGCCACACCGTTCGGGTCGGACGCATGCATGAAGCGGTCGATGCCAAGCAGCGCGACGCGCTCACCGTCCACGGAAATCTCGATCTGTTCGCCACGCGCGAGACCGCCCGCAAAGGCGCCCGTCGTCTCGTGGAAGAAGTTCACGTCAAACCGATACTCGCCGTCGGCCGGAAACATGTGCACCACCGCCATGCCGCCGCGCGAGCCGAACGGCGTGCCTTCCACGTGGTCCACCTGCGACGCCAACTTCGGCATCGTGTACGTGTTCGAGGCGGCACTCGCCGCCGCATTACCGATGGCCAAACGGCTCAGATCACTCGCCGCGCGCAGATACGCGCTCAGCAGCGTCGGGGAGAGCGCCTGCACGTCGGCGATGTTGTCGAAATTGTCGCTCTTGGTGTCGGGCGGGAGATACGCCGTGGCATCGACGTCCAGCTTCAACAAGTCGGCGATCGCCGCGCGATACTCCGCGCGATTGAGCCGCTGGAAGGTGCGCCGTCCCGGATTCGGATGGGCGAAGGCACTCGCGTCGAGCTGGCTTTCCAGCGACATCACCAGCGCATCGAGCGTGTCGACGCGCGGCCGCGCGGAGCCAACCGGCGGCATCATGCCGCTGCGCAATTTGGCCACCACCTTTTCGGCCACGTCGGCCTTGGCATCCGGCGCCCCGACGTCGAAGTCGGTCAGCGAGAGGTTGCCGCGGCGCATGGTCTGGTTGTGGCACTTCTGACAGTATTGCTTCACCACCGCGTTGAGTTCGGCCGGCGCCATGCGGAGCGCCGGACGCAGCGCTGATCGGGATGGCGGTGCCGACGTGCGCGTGGTAGCCGGACGGGGCAACACCGGATGCCCCACGGCGCGTGGCGCGGCGGGGGGCGTGACGGGGCGCGGATCGCTATGGCCGGGAAGGGCGATGGCGAATGAGAGCGTGACCGCCAGTGCGGAGATCGCTTTCATGCCTGACCTCGGAGAGAGGGAACGGCGGGAGGGAACGGCGGGGGAACGACGGACGGACCAGATGGTGCGCACAGCACCCAGAGAGTAAAAGATGCAGACAGGGGTACCGTGAGGGCAAGAATTCGGCGTCTGTTCATTGACGCCTTCACGCCGACACCGGAATTTACGCTGGGAGCCCGGATCTCGTTCGGGTCCCGCCCTTCGCGCCCTTGTTCCCGGAGCTTGATCATGCTGCGCCGCACCATCACGCGACTGGCGCTCGTTGGACTGCCGCTGCTGTCTGCCAGTGGACTGGCGGCCCAGGCCGCCGTTCCTCCTGCCGCCGCCCCGGCGGCCCCGGTGACGGTGCCCCATGCGGACAGTGTGGCCGCCATGATGCCGTTGGCGCGGGCGTACAGCGCCCTCACCACGTTGCGCGAGCGGGCCGATGCGGAGTATGCCGATCCCAAGAACAAGAAGCCCGAGGTGCTCGCGGAGCTGCGCGAAAAGTACCGCAAGGAGCGGGAGCGCATCCTCTCGACGCAGGGGCTCACCGAAGCCGCCTATGCGGCCGGGACACGGCGGATCAGCGGTGACGACGGCGCCCGGCTGGCGTTCGAAGCGGCGCTCACGAAGGCCGCCACGGCGAAGTAAGGCCGCGGGCGGCCGCTACGCGCGCCGCCGCGAGCCGCCCCACCACGCCAGGGCACCGAGGGCCATCCCGGCCGGCACCAACCATGCCGCCGGCACCGCGATGGCGGGCAGATCGGCGTAGCGTGCCCCGATGCCACGCACCGCCCACGCGACGGTGAGCGGGAAGAGCCAGTTGCCGCGCCCCCACGCCATCACGGTCCCGAGCAGTGTGGCCACGCCCATCATCCCCACCGCCCAGGTGGATTCGGGGATGCCGAGGCCGCCGAAGCCGATCACGTGGGCGACCTGGAAGCTGTTCGCGATCAAGGCCACCGAGATCCACGCGAGGTAGAGGTCCTGCGGCCAGATCACGAACGTGCGCTCCGCGAGCGTGGGCGACTGCCCACGGCGGACGCGCTCCCCGATCATGACGAGTGTCGCCAGAAATACGAGCATCACCACGAGGGCCAGCGCGAACTGGCCGAAGGAGAAGAGCGTGAGCCACGCCACGTTCAGCGCACCGGTCACGGCCCACCACACGCCGAGCCGTTCCACGGCGCGCGCTGCGCCGGCGGTGGGCAGCGCCTGATAGACCGTGGAGGCCACGAGTCCGAGGTAGATCAGGCTCCAGATGCCGAACACGTAATCGGCCGGCAGAAACAGCGACCGGTAGCGATTGGCGATGACGCCGATCGAGTCACCGCTCATGGCCCCTGAGGCGGCCAGCCCGTTGAGCGCGATCACCGCCACCAGCACGAGCACGTTGACCAGCTGCCAGCGTCGGATCGACATGGTCTGAAGGAAAGAGGGGAGAACCGCCGCCACGCCGCCCGTTACGGGCGCCGCCGCTCCATCACGAGGACCGCGTTGCCGACGGCGCGTTCGCCGGCCGGGTCGGAGGGGACGTTCACGAGTTGCCCGTCCACCACCAGCGCCGTCGAACCGCCACCATCGAAGTTCAGGGCGTCCCATGCCCCCAGTCGACGCAGCGCCTCGGCGAGTTCTACGAGCGTCATCCCGACGCTGGCGGTGGAACGTCCATCCACCACGTACAGCCACACGGTCTGTCCGTCACGCGACACGCCAACCGCGGAGCGCGGATGCCGCATCTCGGCGTTTCGCGAAATCGTCCCTTCAATGGTGGCCACGTCGCCAGCCACGACGATGCCGCCGCGCAGGAGCTGCGGCCAGCCGCCAACCAGCAGCGCCGGCACCCGCCCATCCTGCACGCGCGGCGATGTGGTCAGCAGCACCCGCACCGTGTCGCCGTCCCGGAGTGCCTGCACGGCCGATGCGCGCGCGCCGTGTGCCACCAGCACGGCCCCATCGGGCGGGATCGGCGACCCGGCGCCGGTGCGCACGGCGCCCACACGCACGTACAGCGTGGTGTCGCCGCGCACCCCCGCAAGCCGGAGCGCGGCCTCGGTCGGCGCCGATGCGCTGTCTCGCCCGGGGCCTCCCGCCGGAGTCCCGACGCCGAAGCGCGGTGTGTACAGGGCGATCCCTTCCGGCGTATCGGCGCGGCGGGCATTCACGGTGATGATGGGCAGCATGATCCCGTCGCTCCACGCGCGCGCATCCACCTGATACCGGTCGATCGCTGCGCGTCCGGACGCGCTGATCGACAGCTGCGCATGCGCGTTGTCGAAGGTGTCGAAGGGGGAGTCCGTCACCTTGAGCCCTTTCCACCATTCGCCGGCGAGCACCTGATTGTTTTCGTTCTCGCCCGACGCGAGGTCGAAGAAGTCGGCATTGATCGCCACCCGGACGCGCGCCGCTCCACTATCGAGGCGCGCCGCCATATGCGAGACGCGCTCGCGGCCGCGCAACTGATCGGTCGCCCGCACCGCTTGCAGCGAGAGCGCGGCCGCTCGCAGGTCGATCCGGACGACATGGATGTTCCACGGGCCACGGGCATCCCGCTCGGTGGAATAGGTCAGCCCGGGGGCCAGGAGGCGCTGCCCCGGCAGCAACGACGGCACGAGGCTCCCAACCGCGAGGCCCGCCGCCAGCACCGTCAGCCATCGCCGCCCGGCAACGGTTGGCCCTGTCATGTCCCGCACCGCATGATCTCCCATTCCCCGCCACCCCTCCAGGTCCCTGTTCGGGACGGCAGATGCGGCCCTCGCCGACCGTCCGGCCGATGCACAAAGTAAAATCACCCGCGAAGGGGTGGTGTCGCGTCCCGGGAAACTACACCGCCCCTGGGCGGACCATCGGATGTCGGCCGCGCTCCGATCAGGGGAGGTACGCGGCCGTCGGCGATTCGCCCTGGGTCGCCACTCCGGCGATAGTATTCCCTGCGTGACGACATCCATGCGACCTGACCCGCACGCCACGGGCGGTGCCTCCGACGGCGAGTCCGCCGGCACGGCCGCCGCGACGACAGCGGCACCGCTGGCCCAGTGGTGGGCCGCCACTGGCGTTGCCTTCCGCGCATCCTGGCGTGGATTGGCGTGGTTCGGGCTCGTGTACGGCGTGCTGTACGCGATCTCGATGCGGCTGATCACCTCGGCCAATCCGCTCGCGCCCCTCTGGCCGCCGGCCGGCGTGCTGGTGGCCGGGCTGCTGCTGCTCGACACCACGCCTCGCTGGATGATCTTTCTCGCGTCGTTCGTGGCCGGGCGCGTGGCCGGCCAAGGTGCGCTCCTGCCCGGCGTCGAGACGCTGGTGCTCATCGTCGCCGCGTGGATCGAAGCGCGCCTCGTGAGCGACCTGCTGCGGCGGCGGCGCGGGCCGGTGATCACTTTCAGTAGCGTGCGCGACATTCCGGCGCTGCTCTGGGCCACGATGCTCGCCGTGTCGGTCAACGGCGTGATCGTCGGGGCGATCAGCGCCGATTCCGCCGACAGCTTCTGGCAGGGGTTCATTACCTCGTGGATCGGGGGATGCCTCGGCATCCTGCTGTTTACCCCCCTGCTGGTGGCGTGGGTGCGCCCACCCGAGGTGCTCATCGCGTCGGGGCGCCGGTCCGCTCGCCTGCTCGAAGCCGCCGCGCTGCTGGCCCTGACGGTGGTGATCACGCGCCTGGCGTTTCAGGGTGTCGTGCTGTTCGGCGCCGTCGATGTGCCGCCGTACGCGCTCACGGTGCCGCTGATCTGGGCGGCGCTCCGCTTCGGATTGCGCGGCGTCACGCTGGTCAGCCTGGTGATCACGGCACTCGCGACGCCGCTGCAACTCGAGCCCACGGCGACCGTGCTGGGTGGCGTCACCCCCGATGTGCGCCTGCTGCGCCTGCAGGTGTTCATTGCCTTCATCACTATGACCGGCCTCGTGCTGAGCGCCGCCCGCGCCGAGCAGCGCGCCGCGGCCGCCTCCGAGGCGCTCGCCGCCGAAGCGCTCGTGGCCAGTGAGCGTCAGTTACGGCAAAGCCAGAAAATGGAGGCGGTCGGACAGCTCGCCGGTGGTGTCGCCCACGATTTCAACAACATTCTCGCGGCGATGCTGCTCCAGGTGCAGGAGATCCGCGCGGCGACCGGATTGGCCCCAGCCGAACGTCGGACGGTCGGCGATCTCAACGACTCGATCGAGCGCGCCGCGACACTTACCCGCCAGCTGCTGCTCTTCAGCCGCCGGCAGGCCAAGGAGGAGCGTCTCTTCGATCTCGGCGAGATGCTCGCCCCACTGGGGCGCCTGCTGCGCCGCATCGTCCCGGAGTCATTCGCCTTTACCATCGCCCCGGCCACCGCGCCGATGATGGTCCGGGGCGACTCGTCGATGCTGGAGCAGGTCGTGATGAATCTCGTGGTCAACGCGCGTGATGCCATGCCGGGCGGCGGCGCGCTGCACGTGAGCACGGCTACCATCTCGCTGGCGGGAGACGAGTGGCAGGCGCTGGCGCAGGTGCATCGCGATCTGCGTCCGGGAGGCTACGCCGTACTGCGCGTGACCGACACGGGGCACGGGATCGCCCCCGAGCATCTGGGGCAGCTGTTCGAACCGTTCTTCACCACCAAGGAAGCGGGGAAGGGCACCGGCCTCGGGCTCTCCACCGTGTACGGCATTGCCCAGCAGCACCACGGCTTTGTGCGCGTGCTCACCACGAGCGCCGCGGGGACGACGTTCGAATTCGGCATCCCGTTGGTGGAGGACGCCGCGCCGGAGGTGCCTGCCGAGCCGGTCATCGCCGAGCCGGTCATCGCCGAGCCGGTGATCGCGGAGCCGATCGCGGTGGCGCCGATCGCGGTGGCGCCGATCGCGGTGGAGCCGGTCGTTACTGACCCGCCGGTGCCCACCCTCGAGCCGCGACGGCCGACGATTCTCCTCGTGGAGGACGACCCCGACGTGCGACGGATGGTCCAGCGCATGCTCGAACGTGGCGGCATGCGCGTGGTGAGCGTGGAGACCGGGCTGGAAGCGCTGGCCCGATGGCAGGACATCGCCCCCGTCGATCTGGTCCTCACCGATCTCGTCATGCCCGGCGGGATGAGTGGGATCGAAATGGCGCACGATCTGCAACGCCTCGCGCCCGGCCTGCGCGTGGTGTATACCAGCGGTTACGATCCCGAGTACGACAGCCACGGTGGGCTCCTCGAGCCCGGTGTGAACTTCATTCCGAAGCCCGCCAGCGCCGACACCATTCTCGCCGTCATCCGCCGCCAGCTCGGTGACGCGTGGGACATCGCCTAGCCTCTCGCACGCGTTGATGACGATGACACTCGATCTGCAAACCGCCCAGTTGCTGGCCGTCACGGTGATCTTCGGGGGATTCGCCCTCGCCGAGCTCGCGATCGGCGCCTTTTTTGCCACCGAGGCCACGCGAGAGGACAACCGGCTCGACGTGGCCGTGGGGATCACGTTCCCCGTGATCTCCGGATCCGTGTTCGCCGCGGCGAAGGCGCTGGCCGCCGTGCTGCTCCCCACCATGCGGGATGCGTGGGCCGGCTGGCCGTGGTGGCTCATGGTGATCGTGCTGCTGCTGGCCGACGACCTCACGCAGTACTGGTGGCACCGGCTGTCGCACACGTCGGTGATGTGGCCGCTGCACCGGGCGCACCACTCGGCCGCCTACATGAGCGTGCGCGTGGTGTACCGCAACAATGCGATGTACTACGCGCTCATGCCCGGCCTCTGGCTCAGCGGCGTGCTGCTCTACCTCGGATTCGGTTGGGTGTTCGTGTGGTACAGCGTGGTCAAGCTCACGGTCATCATCGGCGCGCACTCGTCGGTGCGCTGGGATCGGTGGCTGTACCGCTACGCGCCGCTCCGCCC
>JARIEV010000009.1 GCA_031127225.1 Gemmatimonadota bacterium
GCGCACTACGCCGACGTCGCGCAGCGCATCTGGGGCTTCGCGGAAGTGGGCTACATGGAGATCAAGAGTTCGGCGCTGCTGCAGTCGGAGCTCACCGCCGCCGGATTCACGGTCACGGCCGGTGTGGCCGGCGAGCCCACGGCGTTCGTGGCGGAGTTCGGCAGCGGCAAGCCGGTGATCGCCCTGCTGGGCGAATTCGATGCGCTCCCCGGGCTCTCACAGGGCGCCACCCCCACGCGCAATCCGCTCGTGGCCGGTGGCCCGGGACACGGCTGTGGCCACCATCTGTTCGGCACCGCCAGCACCGCCGCCGCGATCGCCATCAAAGGCTGGATGCAGGCGAATCAGGTGAAGGGCACGCTGCGCATGATCGGCACGCCCGCCGAAGAAGGGGGCTCGGGCAAGGTGTACATGGTGCGCGACGGGCTGTTCAACGACGTCGATGCCGTGGTGGCCTGGCACCCTGGCGACGAGAACTCGGTGACGGGCGAGCGCACGATGGCGAACGTGACGGGCAAGTTCCGGTTTCACGGCATCAGCGCGCACGCCGCCGCCGCGCCCGAGCGGGGCCGTTCGGCACTCGACGGCGTGGAGGTGATGAACGTGATGACGAATTTTCTGCGCGAGCACGTTCCTGATGCGACGCGCATCCACTACGTGATCACCGACGGCGGGAAGGCGCCGAATGTGGTGCCCGACGAGGCCGAGGTGTTCTACTACGTGCGTCACGTGGACATGAAAGTGGTGAGCGACGTGTGGTCCCGCGTGGTCAACGCGGCGAAGGGCGCCGCGATGGGCACCGGCACCACGTACGATCTGCAGCTCATCGGCTCGGTGTACTCGCTGCTCCCCAACGAGACGCTGGCGCGTGTGCAGCAGCGCGCGCTGGAGCGGGTAGGCGGCTACACGCTGTCGGCCGAGGAGACGGCGTTTGCTGAGCAGCTCCAGCGCTCGCCGCAGTTCATCGCGCAACCACTCGTGAATACCACGCGGATCAAGCCGCTCGTGCTGGACGTGGCGGGCACCGCCTCCACGGATGTGGGAGACGTGAGCTGGGTGGTACCCACCGTGCAGCTGTCGGCGGCCACGTGGGTGCCGGGCACGGCGGCCCATTCGTGGCAGGCGGTAGCCACGGGCGGGACCACCATCGCGACGAAGGGGATGATGGTCGCCGCGAAAACGATGGCGCTGACCGTGGCCGAGCTGCTGCAGTCGCCGGCCACGCTCACCGCCGCGAAGGCCGAGCTCGACCGGCGGCGCGGGGCGGACTTCCGGTACACCACCGTGCTGGGCACCCAGAAACCGCAGCTTGATTACCGCAAAGGCTCGGTGCCGAACAGCCGGTAGGGCGATTCCGCCGAGCTGACGGCGGAGTGACGCGCGGCGCTTACCAGATCTGATCGGTCAGCGCCGCGTTGCGTATGATCCGGCGCGATTCCACTTCCTTGCGGATCAGGACGATCTGCGCCGCATGATACGCGCCGTGCTCCACGATGCCGTCGGCCATCGTCGCCACGTTGCAGCCGCTGCGCTCGGCGACCTTCACAAAGCCGGTGGACACCACCTGGCAGACACGCACGGCCAGCGCCTTGTACGCCTCGTGCATGCGTCGCTGGGACGCCTCCCACGCTTCGACGGTACAGGGGATGGGCATGCGCGGCCAGTCGTCCCCGGGGATGGGGTCCTCGTGCACCATGCCGTCCATGTGCAGGATGGCTCGTTCGGCGCGCGCGGCCACGTGCAGCACGATGTCCCAGATGCACGGCAGGGTACGCAGCGGCTTTTCGACCGCCTCGGCAGCCGTGCACCCCTCGAGCGCTTCCCGCAGGGAGCGGCCATGGTACATGGGCCCGGTGATGCTGCGTCGCAGACGCCCGGAGAGATGGCGGGCGTAGTCCATGTACACGTATTCGGGATGACGCACGGCCGGCGTCTCCGGGATTTCGATTGTCACGGCATTTCCTCTGACGGAGAAGTGAAGGCCACCATTTAGCACCGGGGTGTCAGCGGAGCGTCAGCGGCGCCAGTCGCGGAATTCCGCGATGCCGCTAATTCATTGTGCAATAACAATTTGCAGCCTCCCGAGCACGCCCGCACGCTGAGTCGGCCGCCGCGATCGACTATTTTTCGGGAATGTCGTCTTCTCCGCCGGAGCCCGCCGGCCCCGCCGAGCCGCCGCACACCGATGCCGGTCTCCATCTGCTGCGGTTCACGCGGGACGGCGACCTGCTGGTCTTTGACGAGAAGCGCCCCGGTGAGGGGTTTGCGCAGTTCTACAGCCTCGAACGGAACGAGCTGCGCAAGTTCGTGCGCGAGGCGGTGCGCTCCAAACTCGAGCGCGTGCGCGATCCGGTGCAGCAGCAGTCGGCGTTCGACACCTATCGCGCCTATCTCGCGACGCTGCCGCCGCCCAAAGTGCCGACGCCGCGCCCCGCGGTCGCGGCCACGCATCGGGCCGCTGCTGGCGCCGCTGAGGGCACCCACGAGCGCGTAGGGAGCAACGAGCTGGCGGAACTGTATGACCGGCTCGACGTGCGTGATCCCGGACCATTGTTCGTGACCGGGCGCGCAGGCACCGGGAAGTCGACCGTGCTACGTCAACTCGCGGCCGCACAGGGGAGCCGGTGTGTGGTGCTGGCGCCCACCGGGCTCGCCGCGCTCAACGCCGGCGGACAGACGATCCATTCGTTCTTCCGCTTCCCGCTCAAGCCGCTCACCGCGCGTGACATTCAGGGTGGCCGGTGGATGCAGGTGGCGCGGCAGCTCGACATGCTGATCATCGACGAAATCTCGATGGTACGCGCCGATGTCGTGGACGGGATCGATGTCGCGATGCGCCTGGCGAAAGGCAACGACCGCCCCTTCGGTGGGGTGCGCGTCGTGATGTTCGGCGATCCGTTTCAGCTGCCGCCGATCGTGTCGAAGGAGCAGTCGGGCGCGTTTGGCGATCTCTGGTACGACACGCCGCACTTCTTCGACGCGGCCGTGTTCAAGTATGCGCCGCTCTCCACCGTCGAATTCCGCACGGTCTACCGTCAGCGCGATCCGGTGTGGATTGCGCTGCTGGACCGTGTGCGCACCGCCACGCCCACGGGCGACGACTACCGGTTGCTGCATACCCGCATTGCACGGGCCACCGACGACGAACTCGACGAGACAATCATTCTCACGGCGCGGCGTCTGGACGCCGAGCGGGTGAACCAGCGCCGGCTCGACGCGCTGGACGATGCGCCGGCCACCTTCGCGGCCGAACGCAGCGGCACCTTCGGCTCGCAAGTCGGCACCGGCACGTTCAAGCAGGATCCCGCCCCCGATCCCCTGGTGCTCAAGCGTGGCGCGCGCGTGATGTTCGTGAAGAACGATCCGGAAGAGAACTGGGTGAACGGCTCGTTGGGCGAAGTCCAGGCGATCAGCAGCACCGGCGTGATCGTGAAGCTGGACAGCGGGGCCATCGTGACCGTCGAGGCACAGGAGTGGCAGCAGCTGGAATACTGGTACGACGACGACGCCAATGAGATTCGACAGAAGGTGGTCGGCCGCTACAAACAGATGCCGCTGCAACTCGCGTGGGCCGTCACGATTCACAAGAGTCAGGGGCTCACCTTCGATCGCGTGCACGTGCATCTCGGGCGCGGCGCATTTTCGGCCGGGCAGACGTACGTCGCCCTCAGTCGCTGCCGCACGATGGAAGGGATGACGCTCGAGTCGCCGATTGGCGCGGGTGATGTGCGCTGCGATCCGCGCGTGGTCACGTTCATGCGCGAGTCAGCGCCCGCGGTTCCGCCGTCTCCCTCCCACGACCGCATCCTCCCGTGAAGCCCTACGAACGCCTCGCCGACGCCGTTGCCCCCGATGGCACCGTGCTCACGCTGTATCGCCATGACGGCGCGTACCTGCTGCGCATCGATGGCATCGAACTGATGTCCACGCGCCGCTCGCAGTCGGAAGTGCAACTGGCCGACCTCGCCTGCCGCGGCCTGCGTGATCAGCCGGGGGTGCGCGTGCTGGTGGGTGGGCTGGGGTTTGGCTTTACCATGCGCGCCGCGCTCGAGCGGCTGGGCCCCGACGCGCAGGTAATGGTGGCCGAGATCGTCCCCGAGGTCATCGCGTGGAACCGGAACCCGGACTATCCGCTGGCCGGCACCGCAATGCACGACCCGCGCGTGGAGATCCGCGAGGGCGACGTGCTGGCGGTCCTCCGTGACCATGCGGGCACGTTCGACGCCATCATGCTGGACGTGGACAATGGCGCCGAGTCGCTAACCACCGCTGGGAACGCGGCGCTGTACATCGACACCGGCATTCAAGCCGCCATCGCGGCGCTGCGCCCCGGCGGGCGCGTGGTGTACTGGTCGGCGGATGCGGACCCGTCGTTCGCCAAGGCGCTGCGCCGCAACGGGCTCACGGTCACCACGGAAAAAAGCCGCGCGCATGGCACCAAAGGCGCGGCCCACGAGCTCATTGTGGGAGCGACGCGCCGATAGCCGGCAACTCCAGCACGATCGCCGCTTCCTCGTCGGGCAACCGCTCGGCGGAACGCAGCTTCTTCTCCATAGCGCGACTGCGCTGCCCGGTTTCCTCGATGGTGCGACTGGCGGTGCTGAGCTGTCGTTGCACCTTGTCGAGCACATCGCCGAATTTTCCGAACTCGGTTTTCACCGCACCGAGCACGCGCCACACCTCGGCGGCGCGCTGTTCGACGACGAGTGTCTGGAAGCCCATCCGCAGGCTGGTGAGAATCGCCGCCAGCGTGGTCGGCCCCGCCACCACGATGCGATACTGCTGCTGCAGATCACTGACCACCGACGGGTGCCGCAGCACTTCGGCGAAGAGACCTTCGGTGGCGAGGAACATGATGGCGAAGTCGGTACTGGCCGGCGGATGCACGTACTTGTCGTGAATCTCCTTGGCGGACCCGCGCACGGTGCGGATGAGCGCCTCACTGGCCGCTTGCACCGCGGCCACGTCGCCCTGATCGGACGCGTCCTGCAGCCGCAACCAGTCTTCCTGCGGAAACTTGGAGTCGATGGGCAGCCACACGCAGGCGGCGGGATCATCGAGCGGTCCCGGCAGGCGCACCGCAAACTCCACGCGTTCGGCGGTGTCCGGGCGGATGCATACGTTTTTGTCGTACTGTGCGGGTGTGAGCATCTGCTCCAGAATGGCGCCGAGCTGCACTTCGGCCCACGTGCCGCGCGCCTTCACGTTGGTCAGCACGCGCTTGAGATCGCCCACGCCGGTGGCGAGCTGCTGCATCTCGCCCAGCCCCCGGTGCACCGTATCGAGGCGATCGCTCACGAGCTTGAACGATTCGCCGAGCCGCTTCTCGAGCGTGTCGTGCAGCTTCTCGTCCACCGTGCGGCGCATTTCGTCGAGCTTGCGTTCATTGCCCTGCTGCAACTCGCGGACGCGCTCGTCGAGCGTGCCCCGCACGCGATCAAGCGCGTGCTGCGTGGCCTCGATGGACTTGGTCACTTCTTCGCGCAGCTCGCGGGCCGATTGGCGTGCCTCATCGCGGGCACTGCGCAGCTCCTCGCGGAGTTCACGACGCGCGAGTTCGGGATCGGGGCCCGCGACCGGGCGGCCGCGCAGGAGGTGCGCGAATAGCAGCACGACCGCCAGCGCGGCGCACCCCAGCGTGAGCAGTGCGATGGGATCACGCATCCGTGGCACCCGCGCGCAAGAGCGCTTCGAGTCCGCTGCCCCGTCGCACGGTGCGCGACACGGCCGAGCGCATCACACCCTCATCGCCCACGATGAGCACCTGGCTCCGGGCGCGCGTGACGGCGGTATACAGCAACTCCCGTCCCGCTACGCGACTCCCGGCGGGTGGGAGGATCACGATGACGTGGTCGAACTCCGACCCCTGCGCTTTATGCACCGTCATGGCCCACGCGGTTTGCGTGTCGGGCAACCGGGATGGCTGGAGAGCACGCGTGGCGCCCTCGGGGGCGGGAAAGTGCACGAGCATCTCGCCGTCCGTTTCCCATGCGACGCCCACGTCGCCGTTGAACACCTGTGTCCCGTAGTCGTTGGCCATGACCATGACCGGACGCCGATGATACCAGCGTTCGGTGATGATCGTGCCCTGGCGGCGCAGCCAGCGCTCCACTTCGGCGTTGATGCCGGACACGCCCCAGGTCCCTTCGCGCTCGGCGCACAGCACGCGGAACCCGTCGAGCGCGGCGAGGGCCGCCGCCGGGGAGTCCGCGGCGAGACACCGCTCGAGGTGCGGAACGAGCAGCGCCAGTAACGCGGCGCGATCGTGCGGTGCCGGCACCCAACGGACATCCGCCCGGGCGGGATCGTGCGCGACGGCCGAGAGCGCCGCCGCGTCGCCGGCCAGGATGGCGGCCGCCGCGTCCCCGATGGCGGGGTGACGCTCGAACCGGTAGCTGCGCGTGAGCCGCTGCACACGAGCGTGCAGCGCTGTGCCGGCCGCGCCGTCGTGGGCCACGCGGCAGATCGCACCCAGGACGTCACCGGCTTCTACGCTGGCTAGCTGATCCTGATCACCGACCAGCAGCAGCGTGGCGTGCGCCGGGAGCGCGGCCACGAGCGCATCCATGAGCAGCACATCCACCATGCTGGCCTCGTCGAGGATCACGAGATCGTACGGCAGGGGTATACCGGCGCGCGACCAGAACCGATCGCGATCGGGTTGATAGCCCAGCAACCGGTGCACCGTCTGCGCACTCTGCGGCACGCGGGCGCGTACGCTGGGCGAGGCGTTCATGTCATCCAGACGGCGTCGCACCGACTCCGAGAGCCGGGCCGCCGCCTTCCCGGTGGGGGCCGCGAGCGCGACCCGGAGCGCCGGGGTCTGCGCGAGCGTTTCCACGAGCAGCTCGGCGATGCGCGTCGTTTTTCCGGTGCCGGGGCCGCCGGTGATCACGCGAAACGTGGGGGCATCCTGCGCCAGCGAAGCGCGAATACGCGCCACGAGGCGCTGCTCGGCGTCGTAGAAGCGCCGGAACTGCAGCAGGTCCCCGTGCAGCACCAGCGGCGACGATGCAGGGCCGCTGCCGACATCCCCGGTGACGGCCTGCACGACCGACGGTGCGGCGTGAAGCGCCGCGCGCCACCACGCGGCGTCATGACCACGCAGCAGCGCGCAGACGGCTTCGACCTGTTGGTCGACCGCGCCGTCGGCGTTGGGGGAGCTGAGGTCGCGCGTGAGGTCCCTCGCGTCGGCGGCGAGATCGGTGAGTGAGAGCGCGCTGTGGCCGTCATCACGCGCGTGCGCCAGCATCGCCACGGCGAGACCGACGGGCACCGCGGCGACACCGTCAAGGCCCGCCCGGCGACAGGTGAGCTCCGCGAGCACGCGATCGCTGGGGGAGAGTTGCTGGCGCGTGACCGCCGCCTCGAGGAGTGCCGAGAGGCCGGCCGCCGCGCTCGTGTTGGCGCTCGTGTTGGCGCGCATATCCGCGCTCATGCGGCACCTCCGAAGGCGTGATCGAGCGCCTGCAGCAGCGTGGGAGACGGGGTGTCGGTGAACCACCCATCGACCGGCGCCGTACCAATACCGCGTAGGAAGGCGTAGGTCACCTGCCCCCAGTGCCGCGCCGGGTCGTACCCCGGCTGGCGCGCGCGCAAGTGGCGGTGCAACGCTACGAGATAGACGTGATACTGCAGCGTGTAGTGTGCGGCATGCATGGCATGCCCGAGCGCGTCGGGCGCGTAGTCGGCGTTGTCGGCGCCCAGCCAGTTGGACTTCCAGTCGAGCACATGCCAGCGCCCGTCGTGCTCAAAGGCGAGGTCGATGGAACCGGTGAGATAACCACGGAACTGGTCGTCGCGTAGGCGCTGCAGCAACGGCGCGTACGCTTTCGCATGCGGCGATCCGTGCATCGCGAGGGCGCTCGCGACGGCGGCGACCGAGAAGTCGCGCACCGGCATCGAAAAGCGCCACTCGCGCAGCGTGGCGGCGCGGGGCACCGCGCTCAGGGCAAAGCCAGCGCCGGGGATCTCGGCGCGAACCACCGTACCGATCATCTCGCGAATGTGTGCGGGCGTCCAGCGGCCAGTGGATGGCACCTGCACTCCGTACTCCTGCAGCGCGCGCTGCACGTCGGCCTCGGTGGTCGTGTCCGGCGTGGTGAAGTCGGCGTGTTCGAAGAGTCCGTGCACGACGTTGCCGATATCGGCGCCCGCCGGCACGCCGCGGAAGCCCGGTACCGTTGCCGCCGTGCGGCGGGCCTCATCAGGCTGCAACAGGTCATCCACGTCACGACTGTCCACGTGCGATATGTTGCGCGTGAGCATCGTGAAGCTGCTGCGGCGCCAGACGGCGAGCTGTCCGGGCGCCGGGGTGAACGAGCGCGGCGTGCGACGGGCCGGCGGTGTGATCGCGGGAAGGTCTGGCGCAGGCGGCGCGTCGAGCACGACGTCCGCAATGCTCATGCTGTCGGCATTAGCGGCGATCAGCGCCTCGATCGCCTCCCGCTCCACGCGCTCGCCGCCACCCTGCAGCAGCCACCCCAGCGACGAGGCCGCGGCGTCGGCAAAGTTGCCCCACGTGACGTAGCAACGGGATTCGGCGCGGGTGAGCGCCACGTATGCGAGGCGCAGGTCCTCGCCGAGTTGCTCACGCGCCTTCTGCTCGTCACGCTCCGCCTGCCGTGGCGACCCGAAGTCGAGCACCATGCCGTTGTCGAGCGGTGTGAGCGAATACGGCACGCCGAGCGCCTTGGGCGCGAACGACTTGGTGCGCCAGAGCGTGGGGCAGAACACAACGGGCCACTGCAGTCCCTTGGCCTTGAAAATGGTCAGGATCTGCACCGCCTCCACATCGCTTTCCAGTCGCATCTCACGACGTTCCGGTGTGATCACCGATTCGCGTTCATGCGCCATCCATCCCAGCATGGCGTCCGGGGTGAGGCGCGACACCGCGTCGGCTTCCTGGAGCAGTTCAAGGACGTGCCGAACGTTCGTGATACGCCGCTCGCCATCGTGCAGCGACAGCAGCCGCGCCGTGGCGCCACACGCGTTCAGCAGCCACGTGAGCGCGGTGGCACCACCATACTGCAACCACATCGTGCGGGCTCGGGTCAAGCGCTCGAGGCTGGCGTTCCAGACACCGCTCCCATCGGTGCGCAGCGTCTCGGCGACGGCACAGGCATCGCTCCCCCAGAGCCGTGTCGCCATCGCCGCCCGCACCGTGGCCCCATCGCGCGGCGACGCGACTGCCTCGGCCAGCCGAATTAGTTCAGCCGCCTCTTCGCTGGCGAACACATCGGCATTGGCGCCCACGACGCACGGTATCCCGGCGCCGTCCAACGATGCCTTGACCTCCTGCGCCTCGGCGTTCGTGCGCACCAGCACCGCCATGGCGCCGGCCCGGAGGCCGGCGGTCATCAGGCGCTGCATCTCGACCGTGACCGCTTCGATGGCCAGCGTGGTACCGCGCACCATGGCGATGCTGTTCTTCGAGGTGTTGTGCGCCTCGCCCGCCCACATCCACTGCAGGGCGCGTCCTGTGTCGGCGACGAGCGCCTCCGGGATGCGCACCCGGTTGGCAGCCGTGACCTCAGGTATGCCGATCAGTTCCGGCGGGCACGCAAATGGCTGCGCGTTGTGCCGGAACAGTGTGGTGACGCTACGCACCATCGCGTCGGTACTGCGGAAATTCGTGAGCAGGGTGTAGCGCCGTTCGATGTGCGCCGCCGCATTGAGATAGGCGTGCACGTCGGCGTTCCGAAAGGCGAAAATGGACTGCTTCGGATCGCCGATCAGGAACAGCGGACAGCCATCAAATGCCGTTGTGAAGATCGGGAACTGCGTGGGATCGGTATCCTGGAATTCGTCGATCAGCGCGACGCTGAACCGCTCGCGGATCCGCGACGCCAGCGGTCCGCGCGGTCCTTCGTCTTGGAGAATTCGATAGAGACGGCGCAGGAGATCATCAAACCCCATCAGGTGACGCGCCTGCTTTTCCTGCTCGAACGCGGTGGACACCGTACGCACGAAGTCCTGCAGCAGCTGCGCGCCGAAATCGGGGGCCGCCTCGATCGTGGTGTGCGGATGCCGGAGGTACGGCCGCACCAGCTGTTTGATCCACGCTTGGGGATCCTCGCCGTTAGCGGCGATCAAGTCTGCGGCGGCCGCGTTCGGCAGCACGCGGCGACGTATCCAGTCCTGCGTGAGGCGCTGCACGATCTCGGTGTCATCTTCCAGAAATGTGCCACCAAAGGGGACGCGACTTTCCAACGCACTTTCTGACAGCACCCGATGACAGAAGCCATGGATGGTGGACACCCCCAGTTCGTCGAGGGCGCCGAGGGCGGCGCGGATAATGGCGGCGCCCTCACTGGCGTGCTGGTCGCGCAGCGTAAACAGATCGCGATTGCCATCCTCGATCGGTGGTGGCGCGTCGGACCAGATCCGATCGGCCTCCCGCAGCACGGCGCGAATCCGGCTGATCAGCTCCTGCGTGGCCTTCTCGGTGAACGTGACCACAAGAATCTGACCCAGGTGCTGCACCTTGCGCTCCAGGAGCAGCCGCAGCACGAGTCGTGTGATCGCGAACGTTTTGCCGGTGCCGGCACTCGCTTCCACGAGCGTGACGCCCGGATCGAGGGGCACGGTGAGTGCGTCGAAGGGTTTCACAGGCCAGCCCCCGCCACCATCGGCGGCGACCATGCCGCGCCGAACAGCAGGACCGTGAGCCGCTCGAACTCCTCGCGGTGGGTGTCGAACGCCAGCGCGTCACGGAAGCAGAGCTGAAGATACGGATCCCCTTCGTCGCTAGCGCCGCCGAAGTGGCTGCCGATGAATGCCCCGGCCGCCTTGTCGAGCGCGACCTGCACCTTGGCCCGCGACTTGGGATTCTGCGCGATTCTGGCGTTGTGCACCATCGACACCCGATAGGCCTCCGCGGCGTTCGGATAGAACGGCAGCGGGGCGCGACGCGCCGCGCGCATGACGTCGATCCAGTCGCTCAGGATCGGCGTGGCGTTCGGCACCTCGATCAGGGTCTCGATCACGGCCTCCTCCTTCTTGCTGTCCGGGTAGGTGAGCACGGTCACACCCGGCACGACGGCTCCCTGCTGTCTGGCCGCACACATCACGACATGCTCGACCCAGGCCACAATGCGATGCTTGGCGCTGAGGCTGCCGGCGCGCGCGACGAAGCGTTGGTGGCCGATGATGCCCTCCACCGCGCCGGCGACAGACCAGTCAGGGCCGACCACGGTGATGGCCGCACTCGCACGCGTACCGGCGGGGAGTGCCTCGATCACGGGGCGCGTTTCCTCGGCGACGCGCGCAAACCACGACGCGCCAAGCCGCCCCGGCGGCAAGGTGCCGGCCGCCACCAGCTGATGCTGGATGCCTGCCACGTCCGGACGGTTGGTCAGCACCGCGCGCAGGAGGTCGGCGCGCACACCACCGCGCCGGATTGGTGCGAGCCAGTGGAGTTCGCTGTCGGCGCGGTCGGTGGCATCCGCAGCGGGCAGTCGCAGCCGCAGTACCTGCTCGCAGAACCACTGCGACGGGTTGCTCCAGAAACCGGTGAGCTGACGCAGCGAGATCTCCGCCGCCTGATCGACCATGAGGTCCGGGAGCGCGCCTACGACGAACGGAAAACCCGGCGCCGCGGCAGCAGAGGCCGTGCCCGCCAGCGGCGAGAAGGTCGTCAGCGACGGCTCGTCGGGGCTCACATAGCGTTCACTGAACGCCTGCAGGGGATGGCGCACTAGCAGGTGGGCGCGCGCCCCACCATTGCTGCGGCGGTCGAGATGATCGAGCAGCTCGTCGATCACAATCGAGGGTGCACGCACAGCGTTGTCGCGCGGGTCGTTGCCACTGTAGGTGAGCACGAGGCGCGACTCGGCGGCCATCAGCAGATCGAGAAAGAGCTGCCGATCGTCGTCGCGCAGGTTGCGGTCGCCCTCACGCACCGTGCAGGAGAGGAGATCGAACGCGGGACGGCGATCACGTCGCGGAAACGCCGCATCGTCGAGGCCGGCCACGGCGATCACTTTGAACGGCACGCTGCGCATCGGCTTCAGTGCCGCCACCGTCAGACTGCCGTTCAGAAAACCGGAGCCGAGGCTGTCATCGTCGAGTTCCTGCACCAGCCAGTCGCGCACCACGCTGAACGGGACCGGCCCGTCATACGCGGCGTGGCCGGCGGTGGTGGACAGCGCGTGGACCACCCCGCGCACCGTGTGCAGCCCCGCCCGTTCGTCGGCGGAGGTGGGACGCACCATGGCGTCAAGAAACGCCGACAGCTCGGCGGTCCACGCGGCGATGGGGCGCGGCTGGCGCCAGTCATGCAGCGTGCGAGCGAGCCGGTCGATCCACAGCGAGAGGGCGGCCAGCGCCGCCGGATCGCCCATCGTGTCACCGGCATGCGGGATCAGGCCCAGCACATCTCCGGAGACGTGACCGGCCATCTGTCCGAGCAGCAACCGATCCAGACCGGTGCGCCAAGTGGGCATATCAGTCACCGGCACGCCCAGGCGTTCGATGGTCTCGTCGTCGTATCCCCAGCGCACGTTGGCTGCGTGGGTTGTGCGCGCGAGCGACTCCACCTGCGCGTCGTCCAACTGCGCCGCCGTGTGAACGGCGGGGTGCTCAAGCACACCGAACACCTCGGTGTGCGTGAGACGTCCCCCCTCGAGCGCCAGCAGTTGCAGCACGGCCGTGGCCACCGACTCTTCCCGACGGCGACGGTCGGCGACGGCGAAGGGGAGGTGCACCGATCCGTCATTCGCCCGGAACACCGTCTGGACGAGCGGCGCCCATTCGCTGATATCGGGCACCAACAGCAGTACGTCATGCAGCCTGAGCGTCGGGTCGGCCATGAGCGCCTCGGCGATCTGATCGCGGATCACTTCGAGCTCGCGCAGCTTGCCGTGCGCGGCATGCACGCGCAGCGAGGCGTCACCGGGGGGAAGCGTCAGCGTGTGCGTGCCGGTACCAGTGCCCGTACCGGACAGCTCCTGCTGCAGCTGGGCGAGTACGGTGTCGTCACGCCCGATCGACCTATCGTGTAACGGCACGATGATCGCGCCCTGCGCGGCGAGCAGTCGCTGCAGCACCTGTCCCTGCCCGCCGAAGGCCGCGGCGAGCGGATGCCGCGGTCCGTCGGTCGTGGTGGGTAACGGCAGCAGGGCGGCGTACACCGTGACCTCGGTGTGCCGTGCCACAGCCGCCAGCAGCTCGATCACGCGCGGCGGCAGCGAGCTGATCCCGAACACCGACACGCGCGATGGCAGCGACAGCGTCCCCGGCGCCGCAGCGTTGATGTGCGCCAGCAGCTGCGTGAGCCGGCGCGCTCCATGCACGGCGCCATTCGCGCAAAGGTCACGCCACAGCGCGGCCTGCCAGATCTCGTGCGGCGCATCGAGGCACGGCTCGCCCCGCTCCCACGCCTCCAGCAGATCGTGCCGGAACAGCTGATAGTCGTCAAACCGCGCGGCCACGCGGGAGGCCAGGCCGAATCGCATGCGGTCGTCGCCGTGTTGCAGATAGCGCGACAGCGCGGCGTAGCGGGGATCGCGGAGATCTATTCCGCGCAGCAGCGCATCGAGGCGCCACGTCATCGTCTCGCGCGAGAACGCGTCGCCCTCATTTTCCGGCATCCCCAGCGCGGCCGCCATCGTCTGCACGAAGCGCGCGGGAAACGGCGACTCCACCGAGCCCGCGCATCCCAGCGCATCGGCGAGCGCCAGCGTGAGCCACTGCCGCATCCCCTGGCTCTGCACGACGATGATCTCGCTGTCGCGCGGCGGCAGTGGGGCGGCCTGCAGTCGCGCCACGAGGTGATCGCGCAGCACCCCCAGTCGTGGGGCGATGTACACATTCATCGGTGGGATTCTCATGCGAGGGAGACTCGCGGACGTCCCGGAGTCATGTCGGCATGCACCAACATGACTCCAGGATCGTCAGGGGGTCTGACAATGCCCTGCCGGCGGGCAGGGTTTACTTCGAACCCGCCTTTGTGGTCGGCGCGATCGGACGGTTCGGCACCACCGGGCCGTCCTTCTTCGTGGGATACAGCTCGGCCAGCGTGTTGCCGTCATACAGGCGGCCGTTCTTCATCACGGACGCAATCCGGCTGGTGTTGCGCAGATCAGCGAGCGGATCGGCGTCGAGCACCACGAGATCGGCCAGCTTCCCCACTTCGAGCGACCCGACGTCGCCCTGCAGCCCGATCGCCTGTGCGCCGATCAGGGTGGCCACCCGAAGCGCTTCGTGCGGCGTCATGCCACCCGACGCCATGAGCCACAGCTCCCAGTGGTATCCCAGCCCCTGCAGCTGACCGTGGCTTCCGATGCCCAGACGGCCGCCGGCGCGCAGAATCTTCGTGGCGTCCGCCGCGAGCTGCGGGAAGATGTACTCCTCGTCGCGGAACCAGCCGCCGGCCGTGCCGCCGCCCGGCATCGAGGCCATCCGGCGGCGCGTCTTGAGCGCGAGCTCCTCGTAGGCGGTGAACCGCTGCAGCTTGGGATCGGCGTACGGGTTTTCCTTCGTGTAGAAGTAATTCTCGCCCCACGGACCGCCGTAGTTCACGAGCAGCGTGGGGGTGTAGGCGCGGTTGGACCACGCCATGAAGCTGGTGACGTCACGGCCCAACGGCACGATACCCATGGAGTGCTCGAGCCCGGGAGACCCGGCGAAAGTCTCGGTGAGATTGAGCTTCACGTCGAGTGACCCTTCGGTGGTCGGCATCAGCTGCTGTTCGCGCGCGGCCTTGATGATCCACTGCCGCGTCTGCCGCACGCCGGCCACGTACATCTTGATGGTCTTGGTGTCGTAGTACGCGCTATAGCGCTTGAGGATATTGCGCGCGTGCTCCTGGTCGCGGATGTCGTCGGTGTTGAAGACGCCGGGGCCAGTGGAGTAGATGCGCGGTCCGATCGCCTGTCCGGCGTCCACCATATCCTGATATGTAAGCACATCGGTGGTCGCCGTCTGCGGATCGCGCGTCGTGGTGACCCCGTACGCGAGATTAGCGAGATAGGCCCACGGCTGCGCTTCGTGAATGGTGCCACGCTCGGCGCGCAGGTGCGCGTGCGTGTCCACAAAGCCCGGCATGACCGTCTTGCCGGCGAGATCCATCTCGGTGGCACCGGCGGGTGCGGTGACCGTCCCCGACGCGCCGATGGCGGTGATGCGATTGTTGGTGACCACGATATCGCCGCGCGTGATTACCTCGTCGCCCTTCATGGTGATGAGGCGTGCATTGCGCAGCACCACGGTGCCGCGCGGGATGTCACGGGCGGCCTGCATGCGCACGCGCGACTCGGCGGGGGCGTACGGCCGCGGGCGGAGGCTGTCGGCCACGGTGGAGTCGCGACGCGATGCCACGAGGGCGGCGTCGCGCGCAGCGGCCGAGTCGAGATCGAACACCACGTGCGCGTTGCCGATCGACCAGTGCACGCGACGGCCGTTGGCCGACCACGCAGGGAACTGGCCGCCGATATCGGTGAGCTTCCGGACCGGCACGGCCGCGCTGTTGGGATCGGCCACGCTCACCGACGGCTGCGTCCCGCGCGGCGGCACGACCACGGTGTAGAAATCCGCGTTGATCTGCGCCAGCGCCACGTCACCACTCGGCGACATCATGGTGAGGGTGGCCGGCGGGCCCGGGGAGCCGGGCTCCTCGGGATTGTTCAGCCGCTGCAGGAGCAGTTCCGACGCATTCACGTCATGATCGTCCACCGCGCCGCCCACGGCGGGGCCGGTCACGCGCAGATGCCGCTGTTCGTCGCTGCCATCCCAGCGGATCGACACGAGTCCATTGGCGGACGAGGACAGATAGATACGCGTGGTGTCGCGCGCGAAGTGGGGCTTGCTGCGACCGGCGGCGCGGGCGATCACCGTGGCGGGGCTGCCATCGGCGGCGGCCGGCGTGGCCGGATACCACACCAGATCGGTGGGTGCCGTGACGCCGGTTTGATCACGACGACCCTGCGCTGCCGTCTGCGTGAGCACGAGCCGCGCCCCATTCGGCGACCACACCGGCTGACGCAGCGTACCGGGGACCTTGCTGAGCAGCACGGGCGCGGCGGCACGCGGCGCGACGGCCGCCTTGTACAGCCGGCCACCGTCGGCGGACCACGTGACCCACGCCAGCGACTTGCCGTCGGGGGACCACGCCGGCTCCGATTCGATCGTGTTCAGCGTGGAGACGCGGCGCGGTGTCCCGCCCGGATAGTCCATCACGTACAGCTTCTCGAGCGAAATGAACGCCAGCTGCTTGCCGTCGGGCGACGGGACCGCGTCACGGATCTGCCGCACCGTGAACTGCGTGCTATCGGAGATCGGGTACGTGAACGCCAGCTCCGGTCCGGCCTCGAGCGAAGCCTGCACGCGGAACGGAATTTCTGTTTGCCCGCTGCCGTCGATCGCCACACGCCAGATCTTGTTGGCGTAGCTCGCCACGAGCTCCTTCGAATCCGGGGTGAAGCTCATCCCCGGCAGTGCGTCCATCGGCGCCCGCGACTCCATTTCGTCGCGCTGCGTGGGGTACGCCAGCCACCGTTCTTCACCGGTGGCGAGTTCGCGCACGCGCAACCCGGTCTTGTCCTCGTAGCGCGAGCCGTACACCAGCCATTTGCCGTCGGGGCTGAGCGTGGGGCGCACCGCCGAGCCGTAGCGCGACGACTGCGCGTCACGCTCGCCGGTTTCACGGTTGTAGGCATAGATCTGGTACTGCGGGAACTGCGCGTTGTAGTTCCACGCGCCGGTGCGCTGCGTGTACCAGATGAACCGGCCGTCGGCACTGAACGCCGCGCCGGCCTGCTGCACCGCCGTACCCGGCGCCGCGTTGGCGGGCGCCGTGTACAACGACATGCCATTGCCGCCATCGGCGTGATACATCCACAGGGTGGGCAGCCCACCGCGGAATCCGCCCTTGCTGGCCACGATGTACTTCCCGTCGGGCGACCACTCGGCCGACAGGTACACATTCGCCTTGCCGCGCGTGATGGCCTTCACGGCCTTCGTGGCGAGGTCCACCACGTGCACGTTGTCGGAGCCTTCCCGATCGGAGATGAACACGATCGACTTGCCGTCGGGGCTGAACCGCGGCTGCGCGTCGTAGGCCATGCCACTGGTGATGCGTGTGGCGTCCCCGCCGGCGAAGGGCATCGTGTACAGATCGCCGAGCATGTCGAAGGCGATCGTGGTGCCGTCGGGGCTCACGTCGAGCGACAGCCACGTGCCTTCACGGGTGTCGAGCGCGAACGTGCGGCCGGCTTCCAGCGGCAGCGGCTTTTCGGGCGGGCGCGCACCGGCACGGGCGGCAGCGCCCTGCCCCTGCGCGGTGAACGGCATGGTGGTGGCGATCGCAGCGGCGAACAGGGCGGCACATCGCCAGGACAGACGGGACATCAGGAGCCTCCGGGGCGGGGGAAATGCGTACTACAAACGTCCTTCGCTCATGGCAATCACCGTGTCCCACTCGTTCGGCTGCACGGGGACCACGGAGAGTCGACCCACTTTGACCAGCGCCATCTCACTCAGCGCCGCGCTGTTCTTGATCTCGGGGAGGGCGACGGGGCTCTTGAGCTTCTGCACCGCCTTCACGTCGACCATGAACCAGGTGGGCGTGTCGGCGTTCGACGCCGCGTCGTAGTAGTCATGCGCCGGATCGAGCGCCGTGGGATCGGGATAGCCTTCGCGCACCACTTCGCAGATGCCCACGATGGCCGACGGATCGGCGTTCGAGTGGTAGTAGAAGGCGAGATCGCCTTTCTTCATGCCGTCGCGCAGGAAATTGCGGGCGCTCGAGTTGCGCACACTGTCCCAGCAGGTCGTCTGCTTGGGCGCGGCGAGCAGATCGTCGAACGAGAAGACATCGGGCTCGCTCTTGATCAGCCAATACCGCTGCTCCCCCGGCGCGCGCGCGGAGAACGCGGCAGCCCAGGCGCCTTTCTCGTAGGGCATCGACTTGGGGGCGGCTTTCTTGGCGGGTGCCTTGGGGGCGGGTGCCTTCGTGGCGGGTGCCTTCTCGGCTGCTGCTTTCTTCGCGGCGGACTTCTTTGCGGGCATGGAGACCACGGTGAGGGCTGGCAACTGCTACTGCAAGAGCGGGAACACGGATTTCAAGGGATATCACGGACAGCGGCGGCGACACCAGCCGAGCGCCCCGTAGCCCAGGCCCACATAAAGTTGTAGCCACCGATCGGACCGAACGCGTCGAGCACTTCGCCGCACAAGAATAGCCCTTTGTGCCGACGACTTTCCATCGTGCGCGGATCGATCTCGCTCAGGGCTACGCCACCGCCCATCACCTCGGCTTTCTTGTAGCCTTCATCGCCCTGCCACGGCAGGTCGCCGCGGACGAGCGTGTCGATGAGGCGCAGCCGTTCGTCGCGCCGCAGTTCGGTAAGCGGGCGTGTGGGCTCCACGTTGGCCTTGGCCAGCAGCGCGGACGCCAGGCGGTCGGGCAGCTCGGCCCGTAGTGCGCCCGTGACAGTGCGCGCGCCATGCGGCTTGAGCGCCTCCTCCCATTCCTTCTCACCCAGCGCGGTCCACTGGACCTGTACCTTCGCCGCGGGCGCATGGCCGGCGCGCGTGCGCACCGCCACGTGCGATACGTTCAGCACCGACGGGCCGCTGTAGCCATGGTGGGTGAACAGGAACCCGCCGCGCCATGTGGCCTGCTGTTTCGCGCTCTTGGCGGTGAGCGCTACGGTGAGCGAGATCCCCGACAGGTCGTTGAACGCCGCGTCCGTGGTGGTGAGTGGCGTGAGCGCGGCGTACGTGGGGTGCATCGTGTGCCCCAGCGCTTTCAGCATGTTGAGCCCCGCGCCGTCGCTGCCGGTATTGGGCACCGAGAGCCCGCCGGTGGCGATGATGACGGCATCGGCCTTGAGCACCGTCCCGTCGTCGAGCGCGACCTCCCAGCCCCCGTCGACCGGGGCGATGTCAATGACACGGGATTCCATGCGCATCCGCACGCCGACCCGGCGTGCGTAGTCCAGCAGGCCGTCGCGCACGTCGCGCGCCTTGTGGGAGGCGGGGAAGAGCTTGAGCGACTCCGTCTCCTCCTCGAGCGGGATCCCCAGCGTGTCCTCGAAAAAGGCGCGTTGCTCGGCCAGCGGCCAAGCGCGGACGATCTTCTTGAGGAGGTTCGGTGACGAATCAGTGACGAAGCGCGACTCGTCCACCCGTGACGGCAGCACGTTGCAGCGACCGCCCCCGCTGATGAGGATCTTCCGGCCGCCATCCCGCGTGCGCTCGAGCAGCAGCGTATCCGCGCCGCCGGTGGCCGCAAAGATGGCCGCCATCGAGCCGGCGGCCCCCGCCCCGACCACAATCACCCGCCGCATACGCACTCCACGCCATCGCCTGTTGAGGAACTGCTGCTCATCCTGTAACCTAGCGCATTCGCACGCCATGTCCTCTGCCCCGCGCCCCATGTCCCATCTCCTGCTCCCGCTCCTCCTTGCCGCCACCACGCTGCAAGCCCAGTCCACCGGGCGCTCCGTTGACTGGCCCGTGTACGGCGGCAGCGAGGATCATACGCACTACAGCACGCTGAGCCAGATCTCGCCGGCCAACGTGAAACAGCTGCGGGTGGCGTGGACGTACGACACGAAAGACTCGTTCGCGGGCTCGGAGATGCAGGCCAATCCGATCGTGCTTGACGGCGTGATGTACGCCACCACCCCAAAGCTGCACGTGATCGCGCTTAACGCCGCCACGGGCGTGCCCATCTGGCGCTTTGACCCGAACAATGGCGCGCCGCCGGCCTCGCGGTTCCGCCATCGCGGCGTAGTCGTGACGGGCGATCGCGTGCTTTTCAACTACCGCAACCGGCTCTACGCCCTCAATCGCAAGACCGGTCGCCCGATCACGACCTTCGGCGACAGCGGTTGGGTGGACCTGCGTCAGGGGCTCGGCCGCCCGGTGGAAGGGCTCTCGGTGAGCGCCAGCACGCCGGGCGTGGTGTTCGGGGACCTGCTCATCATCGGCAGTTCGGTCCCCGAGGCGTTGCCCAGCGCGCCGGGTGACATCCGCGCCTTCGACATCAATACCGGTGCGTTGCGCTGGAGCTTTCACACCATTCCACACCCGGGCGAGCCGGGCTACGAAACGTGGCCGCCCGACGCGTGGAAGATTGCCGGCGGCGCCAACGCGTGGGCCGGCGTTACGCTCGACGCCAAACGAGGGATGGTGTTCGCCGCCACCGGCTCGGCATCGTACGACTTCTACGGCGCGAACCGGCTGGGCGACAACCTGTATGCCAACAGCGTCCTGGCGCTCGATGCGCGCACCGGCAAGTACGTGTGGCACTATCAGGTGCTCAAGCACGACCTGTGGGATCGCGACCTGCCGGCCGCGCCGGCGCTCGTCACCATCACGCGCGGCGGTCGCAAAATCGACGCCGTGGCCCAGATCACGAAGACGGGACACACGTGGCTGTTCGAGCGCGAGAAGGGGACGCCGCTCTTTCCCGTGGAAGAGCTCGCAATGCCCGGCATCGCGCTTGGTGAAGACAAGCCGGCGGCGTCGCAGTTCTTCCCCACCATGCCGGCGCCGTTCGCGCGCCAGCAGCTCACACGCAACGATCTGACCAATCGCACCCCCGCTGCGCGCGCGGCGGCGCTCAAGATCTTTAACGAGTACAAGACGACGCACCCGTACGACGCGCCGAACACGCGTGGGACCATTGTGTATCCCGGCGTGGACGGCGGCGGTGAATGGGGCGGGCCGGCGTTCGACCCGACCACCGGTCTGCTGTATGTGAACTCCAACGAGATGGCGTGGCTGCTCAAGCTCGTGCCGCGCAGCGACAAGTCGCTGTACGCCGCCAACTGCGCCGGCTGTCATGGCGACAAGCTGCAGGGTTCGGCCGCCGGCCCCACGCTCATGGACATCGCCACGCGTCGCTCGAAAGAGCAGCTGGCCACGATCATCAAGGAAGGCACCGGGCGCATGCCAGCGTTCGGCACCGCGCTCGAAGGCGGCGCCGTGACCGACATCGTGAACTACCTGGTGACCGGCAAGGACAACTCAGCCGCGCTCGTGGGCACGACGCCGTACATGCTGCCGTATCGCACGGCGTTCTTCGACATCTTCCTCGACCACGAAGGCTATCCCGGCATCAAGCCGCCCTGGGGCACGCTCAACGCGATCGACCTCAACGCCGGCACCATTAAGTGGTCGATTCCCTTCGGTGAGTATCCGAAGCTGGCCGCCAAGGGCATCACGAACACCGGCACCGACAACTACGGTGGCGCCATCGTGACTGAGAACGGCCTGCTGATCATTGCGGCCACCACCTACGACAACAAGATCCGTGCGTACGACAAGCGCACCGGGAAGCTCTTATGGGAGGCGAAGCTGCCGGCGGCCGGCAACGCCACGCCCAGCACGTACATAGTGGACGGCAAGCAGTACCTCGTGATCGCCTGCGGGGGCGGCAAGAACGGCGCGCCGAGCGGCGGCACGTACGTGGCGTTCGCGTTGCCGTAGCGGCGACGTGCGCCGTACATTCGGCGCATGACACCTCGCACCGCTTCCCGCGTCGCGCTCCTGCTCGCGACATTTGCCCCTGCGGCAGGCGCCCAGCGCGCCGATCTCGCGGCGGTGACCGACAAGGTCTTCGCCGCCTGGAACTCCACGCACACGCCGGGCTGTGCCGTCGGCATCGCGCAGGGGGGCGCCGTGTTGCTCACCCGCGGGTACGGCATGGCCGATCTGGCCGGCGCCCGCCCCATTCTCCCGGGCACCATCCTGGAATCGGGGTCGGTAGCCAAGCAGTTCACGGCGGCCGCGGTGATATTGCTGGTGCAGGACGGCAAACTCAAGCTCGACGACGACGCCCGCACGGTGTTGCCTGAGCTGCCCGTGTACGGCCGCACGATCACCTTCCGTAACCTGCTCACGCACACGAGCGGCCTGCGGGAATGGAGCAACCTCGTAGCGTGGCAAGGGTGGCCGCGCGGCACGCGGGTGCACACACAGAGTGACGCGTTCGAGCTGATCACGCACCAGACGGCGCTCAACTACCCCGTGGGCGATTTCTACTCGTATACGAACTCCGGCTTTTTGCTGCTACGCACAGTGGTCGAGCGCGTGAGTGGCATGCCGTTCACGCAGTTCACGGCGCAACGCCTCTTCGCGCCGCTTGGCCTGACGAACACGCAGTGGCGCGACGATTTCACGCGCATCGTGCCGGGGCTGTCGCAGGCATACGCGCGCCGCGCCGACGGCTGGCATCTGGACATGCCGGGCGACAACGTGATCGCGGCGGGCGGGTTGCTCACCACGGTCGGCGACTGGCTCGCGTGGAACGCGCATCTCACGAAGAAGACGCTGGGCGCGGGCGTGGTGGATTCGATGACGCGCCAGATGACCCTTACCAGCGGTCAGCCGATCCAGTACGCGCTGGGACTCATGGTCATGAACTATCGCGGGCTGCGCGAGGTCGCACACAGCGGATCGACGGCGGGCTACAGCACGTTCCTGGCGCGCTATCCGGAGCGCGACGACCTGTCCATCGCGGTGATGTGCAACGCGGCCGGTGCAAACGCCACGGCCTATACGCACGCGATCGTCGACGCGATGGTCCCGGGATTGCCGCGCGCGGCGGCCCCCGACACAGTACCGGCCAACGGGGCCGCCATCGCACGGTTGGCGGGGATCTACCGCGACACGCGCACCAACACGGTGATGGTGCTCGACACCGCCAATGGGCAGCTGCGCCGCGACGGCGGTGCCGCCATCACCGCGCTCCGTGACGGCTGGTACCGGATGGGTACGGCACGCGTACGGTTCACCACCGATGCGTCCGGTGCGCCGGTCTCGCTGCATGTGCCGACGGCCGACCGCGACACGGTGGTGCATCGCTTTATGGCGGCCGGGCGCTGGCAGCCGACCGCGGCCGAGCTCGCGTCGATTGCCGGCCGGTACCGGAACGACGAAATCGGGGTGACGTTCACCGTCAGCACCGCCGGCGACCGGCTCGTCATCAGCCCGCGCGCCGGCGTGGCGGACACCATGCCGGCCACCTATCGCGATGCCTTTGGCGACAGCGGGGAGACGGCGTGGTTCGTCCGGGACAAACAGGGACGCGTGTCCGCCATGCACTTCGGGAGCGGCCGCGCGTGGGATTTCGTGTCGACCCGCGTGAACGAGGCGCCGCGTCGCTAACATTGCGACATCGCGACTGACCGTTCCTCGATCCCAACCGCAGGCGTACCACGATGATGCCGGCCCTGTTCACCCCGCTCACGCTCCGCGGCGTTACGCTGCGCAATCGCATTGGCGTCTCGCCGATGTGCCAGTATTCCGCTGAGCACGGCCTGGCCACTGACTGGCATCTGGTGCATCTCGGCGCCTTCGCCACCGGAGGCGCGGGGCTGGTGATCGCCGAGGCAACCGCGGTGCTTCCGGAAGGGCGCATCAGTCCACACGACCTCGGTCTCTGGGACGATGCGCAGATGCCGATGCTGCGCCGCATCACCGCCTTCTGCCGGGCGCAGGGTGCGGCGATGGGTATCCAGCTCGCGCACGCCGGTCGAAAGGCGAGTCTGCGCCGGCCGTGGGAGGGAACCGGCGCGGTGGCTGCCGAACATGGCGGATGGGACAACGTGATGGCGCCGAGCGCGGTGCCGTTCGCGCCGGATTATCCGATGCCGCACGAGCTGTCACTGGACGGCATCGCAGAAGTCATCGGCGCGTTTCGTGCGGCCGCCGTGCGTGCGGCGGCGGCTGGCTTTCAGGTGGTCGAGTTGCATGCCGCGCACGGCTACTTGCTGCACGAGTTTCTGTCGCCGCTCGCCAATCAACGCACCGACCGCTACGGTGGTGCGTTCGAGAACCGCATCCGTTTGCTGCTCGAGGTTACCGACGCCGTGCGTGCGGTGTGGCCGGTCGACCTCCCCCTGTTCGTGCGCCTCTCGGCCACCGACTGGGCCGAGGGTGGCTGGACCTTGGACGAATCGGTACAGCTCGCGGCGCGCCTCACGGCGCACGGCGTGGACCTCATCGATTGCTCGTCGGGCGGACTCGCGGCGCATCAGCAGATTGCCGTGGCGCCCGGGTATCACGTGCCCTTCGCGCGTCGCATCCGGGAGGAGGCGGCGATCCCCACGGCGGCGGTCGGACTCATTACTGACGCCGCACAGGCCGAACGCATCATCGCCGACGGTGATGCCGACCTGGTGCTGATGGGGCGCGAGCTGTTGCGGAATCCGCGCTGGCCGCTGGCGGCCGCACAGGAGCTGGGTGCGGCGATCGCGTGGCCGCCGCAGTACGACCGCGCGCGGCCTCGCTGATCCGTGGCATCGCGCTGCGGCTGCTCAGCCGTGCGCGCTACAGACGGGATCGTCGTTTGCGCGCCGCGGCGGATGCCGATTGTTTTCACGCAGCATGACACCGGACCGACGCGATCATTATCGCCTGCTGCATGTGCAGGCCGATGCGCCCACGGAAGTGATCCGTGGCGCGTACCGCGCGTTGATTGCGGTGCACCACCCCGATGTCGGTGGCGACCACGCGACGGCGCTGCGCCTGAATGATGCGTTTGCCGTGCTCTCCGACACCGACCGGCGTGCGCGGTATGATGCCGCGCGCACCACGCCGCGTGATCGGCGCCACGTGCCGCGGGGCAGCAGCGCTGACTGGGCACGACTGTACGTCGATGGCGATACGGCGCCGATCGACGTGCGCCTGCGGGACCGCTCACGAGGCGGGTTCTGCGTGTACAGCGGACGCGCACTCGCTCCCGCGCGGCGGGTGCGGCTCGTCGGGCGCGCGTTCGACCTGCCGGGCACCGTGGTGGACTGCCACCGGTTCGACCGCGTGTACACGGTGCACGTCCAGCGCCCCCGCTGAGCGTGGCCGGGGCACCAAACACGCCGCAGCGCTGGGCAGGGAGGGATACGAAACCTATCTTATCCCCATTCGCTGCTTCACGTCCCCGCCGCCCGCCCGACGCCCATGCATCAGTA
The DNA here is from genome assembly GCA_031127225.1 of Gemmatimonadota bacterium. Taxonomy (GTDB): domain Bacteria; phylum Gemmatimonadota; class Gemmatimonadetes; order Gemmatimonadales; family Gemmatimonadaceae; genus Gemmatimonas. Next base: position 24,924 of record JARIEV010000009.1, read on the forward strand.
CCCCTCGATGTTCGGCCACCCTAAAGAAGACACCGTTGCCGGTTTCGTCGTCTTTCTGGTCGCGCTCCCCCTGTGCCTCGGCATTGCCGTCGCCTGCGGCGTTCCACCGGTCTCCGGCCTGATCGCCGGGATCGTCGGCGGACTGGTGGTCCCGTGGATCAGCCGCTCCGCCCTCTCCGTCACGGGGCCGGCGGCCGGACTCACCTCAATCGTGCTGGTCGAAGTGCAGCGCCTGGGCGGCGTGAATCCATTTCTGACGGCGGTCATCATCGCCGGCGTGCTGCAGGTGGTGTTCGGACTCCTGCGGACCGGACGCTTCGCCGCCCTCGTGCCCTCGGCGGTGATCAAGGGGATGCTGGCCGCAATCGGCATCACGATCATCATGAAGCAGCTGCCGGTGGCGGTGGGCTCCGACGGCGGCCTCGCCACGCTGCTCTCCGGTCACCGCGCGGGCGCGGTCACGATCACGCTCGTGTCGCTGGTCATTCTGTACGGCTGGAAGCGCACGCCGCTGGCGTCGATCAAGCTCTTGTCCCCTGCCCTCGTGGCGGTGGTGGTGGCCAGTGTGCTGGCCAGCGTGCTGGCATCGTCGCCCACGTTCGCGCTGGACGCGCGGCATTACGTGGACGTACCACTGGGCGGCATCGGCGCGCTGTACTCGGCGCTGCCACGTCCCGAGTGGGGTGTTTTGGGCACCCCCGCGGTGTGGATCGCGGGTGCCACCATCGCGATCGTGGGCAGCATCGAAACGCTGTTGTCGTTGCAGGCGGTGGACCGGCTCGACCCGCTCAAGCGGCACAGCCCTCCCGACCGCGAACTACTGGCGCAGGGCGCCGCCAACGCGGTGTCGGGGCTGCTGGGCGGGTTGCCCGTGACGGCGGTGATCGTGCGCAGCGGCGCCAACGTGGCCGCGGGTGGACGCGAGCGGATGTCGTCGCTGGTGCACGGCGTGCTGTTGCTGGTCGCCGTGGTCTTTGCCGGACCGCTGCTCAACCGCATTCCGCTGGCCGCACTGGCCGCGGTACTGATTCAGGTTGGCCTCAATCTGTGCAAGCCGGCCCTGTTCACCACGCAGTTTCGGCTCGGCCTCACGCAGCTGCTGCCGTTCGCCATCACCATCGCCGCGGTCCTGACGCTCGACCTGCTCAAGGGCGTCATCGTGGGGATCGTGATGGGCATCATGTTCGTGCTCTACGAGAACTCCAAGCGCGCGGTGGTCGCCGCCAAGGATGATGCCGGCGTGTGGCAGCTGCGCTTCCGCCGCGACGGCACGTTCGTGTCCAAGCCGGGCATCGTCGCCACACTCGACGAAGTCAACGACGGCGAGGCCGTGGTCATCGACGGGACGGGCGAGTACATCGACCACGATGTGAAGGAAGTCATCGCGACCTTCATCGAAGACGCCGTCCGCCGGAACATCACCGTATCTGTGCGCGGCATCGATCTCACGCAGGCGCAGGCTGGCGGCGGGCACTGATCGTGTCCAGCGCCGCGCATGCGGGCGGACACACCGCCGACCCGATTGCGCGTGCGCTTGCTGCGGCGCATGGCATCCTACCCGATCAGGGGCCGATCGGGGTGTTCATTCACCACAACACCCTGCACGCCTTTCAACACCTCCCCTTTCACGAGGGAGTGCAGGCTGGCGCCGCCGCCCTCGGTGCACGCCCGTACCTGAGCCTGCGCGAGTTCCGCGCGTCGCTCGCGCAGGGACGCGTGGCCGAAACGGATGTGCGGCTCGAGGTAGACCGTCTGCTCGGTGCCAACGGCGCCGACATGATCCTGCCCGGGCTGTCACGCGCGGCGCTGTGGACGCACCTCACGGTGAGCGACGCCGACACCGACGACGCCGCCGCGCTGCGCTTCCTGTTGCGCGCCGGCACGGCGGCCCCGTGCCATGACCAGGACCGCGCCCGATGGGCGGCCTGCGAAGCGCGCGTGGCGCGCGGGCCGCGCCCGACCCCGCCCGACGAACGACACCCGCAGCGGCACCGCGACCTGCTCGTCGCGCATGGGCAGCCCGATCCGGACATCGCGGTGCATGGGGAGCTCATCCGCCTCTCGTCGGGATTTCTCGATCAGGGGCAGGCGCAGGTGCAGGCGCCGTACCGTACCGCGGGGTTCCTCCGCGCCGTGGCCGAATCGTACGTAAACGGCGCCTCCCCGCCGCGGGCCTGCCGCGGCGTCGAGCTGGACATGCGCGCCGTGTTCGCCGCGGGTGAAGCGCCGGCCGACATCATCCGACGTCTCCTCGTGGCACTCGGGGTCACCGGCGACGACGTGGAGCCGTTCCTGCTGGCCACGGCGCTGGCGCTCCCGGGGTGGAGCGGCATGTTCGCCCGCCTCGAGCGCCACCCGGAAGAACATCCCGACGGCGGTCCGGTGTCGCTGGCCGAGTTCCTCGCGGTGCGCCTGCTGCTGGAGCAGCGGGCCCTGACACACGCCTGTGCCGCGGCGGGGCTGCCCCTCGATTGGCCATCGTTGTGCCGCCAGTTGCCGCCGACGACACCGCGCGATCCCGTGCTGGACGCGCTGCTGCTCTGGTCGCTGGCCTCCCGCGCGGAGCTGAGTGCCGACGCCGTACGCGCGCTGAGCGACGACACGCTCGCGGCCCTCTGGCACGAGTGCCTCGCCTGTTCCGCCCTCACGCGGCGGCAGCTGTTCATGGAAGCGTACGAACGCTCGTATCGCACCGTGATCCTCGATGCGGTCGCCGCGCGGCGCGCCTTGCCGCACGGGGACCCGGCGGAGCGGCCGCGCGCACAGTTCGTGTTCTGCATCGACGAACGGGAGGAGTCGATCCGGCGCGCGCTCGAGGAGCAGCACCCGGGCTACATCACGTTCGGCACCGCCGGGTTCTTCGGCGTGGCGATCGACTACATGGGGCTCGACGATCACGCGCCGGCGGCGCATTGCCCGGTGGTCGTCACGCCGGCGCATGAGGTGCATGAGCAGCCCGTGTATACGGCCATCGGGCGGCACGCCCTGCGCCAGCGCTCGCGCGAGCGCTGGCTGGGCTGGGAGCGACGCGCGGCGGTGGCATCGCGCACGCTCAGCGGCGGCGCGGGGCTGTCGTTCCTGCTGGGACCCGTCTCCGGGCTCACGACGCTCGCCCGCGTGGCGGCGCCGCGTTCGTCGCTGCAGTGGGGACAGCGGCTCGTGTCACGGCTGGCCCCGGTGCCCGCCACGCGCCTGTCCGCCATGCGCGTGGATGACCGCGCCCGCATCACCGACAGCGGCAAGCCCGTGGGCTTCTCGCTGGCGGAGTCGATCGACCGCGTGACCGCCGTGCTCACCAACATCGGCATCGTGCGGGACTTCGCGCCGATCATCGTGTTCCTCGGGCACGGATCCACGAGCCTCAACAATCCGCACGAGTCGGCGCACGACTGCGGCGCCTGCGGGGGCCGCCGCGGTGGTGCCAACGCGCGGCTGTTCGCGGACATGGCCAACCGGCCCGACGTGCGCGACGGTGTACGCCAGCGCGGCATCGACATTCCCGCGGATACGTGGTTTGTGGGCGCGCTGCACGACACCGCCAGCGACAGCGTGCGCTACTACGATCTCGACGCGCTGCCGCCGACGCTCGGCGCGGCCTTCGAGGAGGCCTACGCGGCACTCGAGCTCGCACGCCGCGAAGATGCACTGGAGCGCTGCCGCCGCTTCGACGACGCCCCGCTCGACCTCTCCCCCGAGGCGGCGCTGCGGCACGTGGAGGCGCGATCCTCGCATCTCGCGCAGCCGCGCCCCGAGTATGGGCACTGCACGAACGCCATCTGCATCGTGGGACGGCGCGCGCTCACGCGCGGGCTGCACCTCGATCGCCGCGCGTTTCTCGTGAGCTACGATCCCACGATCGACCCGCACGACGCGATTCTGGAGCGGATTCTGGCGGCCGTCGGCCCGGTCGGCGCCGGTATCAGTCTCGAGTACTACTTCTCGTCGGTCGACAACGAGACGTTCGGCTGCGGCACCAAGCTACCGCACAACGTCACGGGACTGATCGGCGTCATGAACGGACATCAGAGCGATCTGCGCACCGGACTCCCCCGGCAGATGGTCGAGATTCACGAACCCATGCGCCTGTTGCTGATCGTCGATGCCACCCCCGAAGCGCTGCTGGGCGTTGCGTCGCGGCAGGCCGAGGTGGCCGAACTCGTGACGCGCCAGTGGATTCAGCTCGTCTCGGCGCACCCCGAGACCGGCGCGATGCAGCTCTTTCAGGATGGTGGCTTCGTGCCCTATGTCCCGCAGCCGATGCTGCTCCCCGTGGTGGAGCGGTCCCCTGAGTGGCACATGCAGAGCCGGGTGCATCTGGCGCCGGCGCTGGTGCGCAGTGCGCTGCCGCTCGCCGCGGTCGGCCCCGGCCACCACCACGCATGAGCGATGCCCTGTTGCTCGTGCGCAGCGCGCTCGCCGTCGCGCTGCTGGCCCCGTTGCTGAGCGTGGTCCTGATCGGGATTCGCGTCCTGCTGGGTCGGCGCGCGCCGTCGGAGCGCCTCGTCACCGTCCTCGTGCACGGCGGGCTGCTGCTCTCCATCGCCGGCGGCGCCGTGGTCCTTGCCGGCTACCTCGGCGTGTTGGGCGCGCCGGTACAGGGCGACATCGAATTCGGCGACTGGCTGCGCATCCGTGATTTCCGGATTCCCGCCGTGCTGCTGGTGGATCGCATCTCGATCACCATCGCGCTCTTCGCGGCGGTGCTCACGGGGTTGGTGGCCCGCTTCTCCCGCACCTACCTGCACAAGGAGCCGGGATTTACCCGCTTCTTCGTGCTCATGGGGCTGTTCGCCACGGGGACGCAGCTGGTGGCGTTCGCCGGCGCCCTCGAACTGTTCTTTGCCGGATGGGAGTTGATCGGCATCTCGTCGGCGTTCTTCATCGGGTTCTTCCACGAGCGCGACGAACCCGTGCGCTCGTCGGTGCGCGCCTTCGCCACCTATCGCTTCTCCGATGCCGGCCTGCTGATCGCGACCGTCACGACCTTCGAGTTGCTGGGCTCCGCGCGCTTCTCCGCCATGGCCGGTGCGGCGGCATTGCCGGCCACGGCATCGACCGCAATCGCCCTGCTGTTCCTGCTCTCGGCGATGGGCAAATCGGCGCAGCTGCCCTTTTCCGGATGGCTGCCGCGCGCCATGGAGGGCCCCACGCCGTCCAGCGCGCTGTTCTACGGAGCCGTGTCGATCCATGCCGGCCTGTTCCTGCTGCTGCGCGTCTGGCCGGTACTCGAGGTATCTCTGATCGCCCGCACGATGGCCGTGTTCGTGGGGCTGTGCACGGCGGTGTACGCCGCCGCCGTGGTGCGCGTGCACACCGACGCGAAGGGCGCGCTGGCCCATGCCACCCTGGCGCAGGTGGGACTCATCCTGGCGGAAATCGGGATGGGATGGACCTCGCTCGCGCTCGCCCACCTCGTGTGCCACGCGTTCCTGCGCCTGGGGCAGTATCTCAAGGCGCCGAACATGATTCACGACAGTCATCGGCTGGGGCACGCGCACCACGGTCCCGGCTGGCTCGAACGCACGTCACCGCGTCTGGCGGCGCGGATCTACACCGCCTCACTGCACCGTCTGCGCCTTGACGATCTGATCGACCGTCTGCTCGCGCCGCTGCTGGCGGCGGCACGGCTGCTCGACCGCATTGACCGCCGTCTGCGTCAGGGGCTCTCGGTGGACGCGCCCTCCGATCAGCAGGGGGCGGCATGAACACGATCGGGACCACGCTCTCCGCACCGTGGGAAGCGATGCTCTTCGCCACCCTGCTGATGGCCGCCCCGGTGGTCGCCGCGCCCCGCGTGCACGAGGCCGGCTCACCCGCGTCGCCGGCCGCCCGGTCGGCGGCGGGGCCGTGGCTGACGCTGCTGGTCCTGTGCCTCACCTTGACCGTGGCCTTCTTCACCGGGCAGGGGAGCGTGGCGTATCTGGCCATCACGGCCTCGGCGCTCGTGCATGCCGCCGGCGCATGGCGGCAGTCGCGGACGGGCGCCGCGATGCTGATCCTGTCAGCCGTACTCACCGCCGCGGCCAGCGCCTGTCTCGCGACCGGTCGCCTCACCGCGGCGCTCCTGCTCTCGGCCGCCGCCATTGCCATGCGCACCGGCGTCATGCCGCTGCACGCCGGCGTGGCCAGCCTCTGCGATCGCGCGCCGGTGGTGCAGACGCAGCAGCTCGCGTCGGCGATCGCCCTCGTGTTCGTGCACCTGCGCTTCGTCGACCATCATGACGCGGCGATCGTGATCGCCCCATGGCTGGTGCGGTTCGGGGCCACGGCGGCGATCGTGGCCGCCCTCATCACGCTGGTGCAAAAAGAGCTGCGCGGGTTCTACCGCGGAACGACGGCGATGCACGGCGGCATGGTGCTCGCCGCGGTGGGCACGGCCAGCATCGGCAACTTCGCCGCCGCGCTGCTCGTCACGGTCACGATGGGGCTCGCGTTGGGCGGCATCGGCATCATGACGAGCGCGCTGGAATCGCGGGTGGGACCGGTGTCCTTCAGTGGGCCCGGGGGACGCGTCATGGCGTTCCCGGTGCTGGCGGCGGCGTTCGCGCTGTTCGGCGGTGCCGGCGTGGGGCTGCCGGGCATGGCCGGCTTCGTCGCCGACGATCTGCTGCTGCACACCCTCTGGATGGAGAGTCCGGCCAGCACCGTCGCCGTGATTCTGGCCAGCGCGCTGCTCGCCGTGGCCACGCTGATCGCCTATTCCAGCACGTTTCTGGGACGCGGCGTCCCCTCGCTGGCTCCGGATCTGCTCGGGCGCGAACGCCTCGTCGCGATCGTGCTGCTCCTGCTGCTCCTGCTGCTCGGCTTCCTCCCCGGCGTGCTGCTCACGCCGGCTGATGCCTTCCTGAGCGGACCGCCGCCGGGGTGACCACGGAGCACCTGCCGTGACCCATCCGCCCGGGGAACGGGATCTGCCCCTGATCGTGAGCGATCACGAGGTCGCTACCGACGACGGGGCACTGTTCACCCGCGTGTGGCAGCCGATCGCGGCGCCCGGCGAGACGGCGGCCGGCACCGGTGCCGCCATCCTGCTGTTCCACGACTCCCTCGGGTGCGTGGAGCTCTGGCGCGATTTTCCCGCGCAGCTGGCCACCGCCACCGGGCGCGCCGTGGTGGCGTATGACCGGCTGGGGTTCGGACGCTCGGCGCTGCACCCGGGCCGGCTTCCGGTGTCCTTCGTGACCGACGAGGCCACAATCATCGTGCCGCAGCTGCTCGCGGGCCTGCGCCACGTGCTCCCGCTGGACGAGTTCGTCGCCGGCGGACACAGTGTGGGGGGTGGCATGGCCGTCGCGACGGCGGCGCACCTGAGCGCCCGGTGTCGGGCCCTGATCACGGTGTCCGCGCAGAGCTTTGTCGAGGATCGCACACGCGACGGTCTGCACGCGGCGCGCGGCGCTTTTCAGCAGCCCGGCCAGATCGATCGCCTCGCGCGCTACCACGGCGCGAAGGCCCCGTGGGTGCTCGCCGCGTGGCTCGACACCTGGCTCGATGCCGGCTTCGCGGGCTGGACGCTGGACGCGCTCCTTCCGCGCGTCCTCGCCCCCGCGCTGGTGCTCCACGGGGACGCCGACGAGTTCGGATCGGTGCGTCACCCCGAACGCATCGCGGCAGGTACCGGCGGCCCGTCACGCATGGTGGTGCTGGAGGGGGGCGGCCACATGCCGCACCGGGAGCAGCCGGCCCGCGTGCTCGACGAGATCACGCGGTTTCTGGGTGCATAACCCGCCACGCGAGTAGACGATCGCGCGCGGCCGCCGTAAGCTCTCCCGTATGACTTCTCCCGCCAGACCCGTTTGCCTCATTACCGGTGCCGCCACGGGCATCGGGGCCGCCTGCGCCCGCCTCTTCGCCAGCCACGGCTGGGACGTGGGCATCTGCACGCTCGACGACGAGACCCGCGCCGCCGCCGTGGCCGTGGCGGATGACTGCACGGCCTTGGGCGCCCGCGCCGAGGTGGTGCTGCTGAACGTGACCAGCGACGAGAGTTGCGTGGCGGCCGCAGCCACCATGCGCGCGCACTTCGGCCGCCTTGATGCGCTCGTGAACTGTGCCGGGACCACGCGGTTTATTCCGCACGCCGACCTGGACGCCCTCCCCGAGAGCGAATTCGCGCGCACCTACGACGTGAATCTCACCGGCACCTTTCGCATGATCCGCGCCTGCCGCGATCTGCTGCGTGACTCAGGACGCGGGGCGGTGGTGAATCTGTCCAGCATCGCCGGCACGGCCGGACTGGGGTCGAGCGTGGCCTACGCCGCCTCCAAGGGAGCCGTGAGCACGCTCACGCTGTCGCTGGCGCGCGCACTCGCGCCGCACATCCGCGTGAACGCGATCGCGCCCGGCTACGTGAGCGGCGGACTCCCCAGCCGCGTGCTGGGGGGCGATCAGCTCAAGGCGGTGGAGGACAAGTATCTGGCCACGCAGGCGCTGCCACGGCTGCTGGGCGTCGACGAAGTCGCCAACCTGGCCTTCTTTCTCGTGAGCGGCGCGCCCGGCATCACCGGCGAAGTGATTCGCATGGACAACGGGCTGCATCTCTATGCCTGAGTCTCCCGCTCCGTCGGGGCGCATCGGCTTCATCGGCACGGGGCTGATCGGCACCCCGATGGTGCAGCGGCTGCTGGAGTGCGGCCGCGTGGTCTCGGTGTGGAACCGCACCATCGACAAGGCAGCCCCGCTGGTGGAGCATGGTGCCACGCTGGCCGAGTCGCCGCGCGCACTGGCCGCGTCGTGCGACTTCGTGTGCCTGTGCCTCACCAACACCGCCGCCGTGCAGGATGTGGTGTTCGGGGCCGAGGGCATCGGCGCCGTGATGCGCCCCGGCCAGCTGCTCATCGACCTGTCGAGCATTGCCCCGGACACGACGCGGGAGATGGCGGACCGCCTTGCGGCCACGTCCGGGGCCTGCTGGATCGACGCGCCGGTGTCGGGCGGGCTGCCGCTCGCACGCGCCGGGCGCCTCATCGTGTTTGCCGGCGGGCACGCCGACGACATCGCGCGCGCGGCCCCGGTGTTCGACGCGCTCGCGCAGCGTGTCACGCACATGGGGGGCCACGGCGCCGGCCAGCTCGCGAAGAGCTGCAATCAGATGGTCGTGGCCTGCAATCTGGCCACGATCGCCGAGATGCTGGCCTTCGCCACCAAGTCGGGGATCGACGCGACGCGGCTGCCGGGCGCGCTCGCCGGTGGCTTTGCCGATTCTCTGCCGCTGCAGATTTTCGGACCGCGCATGGCGGCCGGTGTGGACACCCCGCGCATCGGGGCGCTGGCCACGTTCCGCAAGGACATCGAGCAGGTGGTGCGTCTGGCCGCGGAGCAGGATGCCTATGCGCCCATGGCCACCCGCGCCGCCGAGGTGCTGCTGGAGGCGAGCCGCGCGCCGGCGGTCGGTGCCGACGCCGACGTGTCGCGGATCATCCGGTTGTTTCTGCCGCCGGTCGACGGCGCATCGGGTGCCGCATGAGCGGCCCCCGCGTGAGCCCCGCATGACGAAGCGCTTCCGCTCGGCGCACATCCACGAGGGGCTGTTGCGCGCCCCCACGCGCGCCTTCCTCGGTGCGCTCGGGCAGGACGAGGACGAGATCGCGCGGCCGCACATCGGCGTGTTCCACACCGGCGGCGAAATGAGCCCGTGCAACACGCTGTTGCGCGATCAGGCACAGCATGCCAAAACCGGGATCTACGCCGCCGGCGGGATGCCGCACGAGTGCCCGGTGGCGTCGGTGTCGGATGGGCTGTCGATCGCGCACAGCGGCATGCGCTTCTCGCTGGTGTCGCGCGAACTCATCGCCGACAGCGTGGAAGCCTCCACGCGCGGGCATCAGTGGGATGGCATCTTCGCCATTGGCGGCTGCGACAAGAACCTGCCCGGCCTCATGATGGGGATCGTGCGCTGCAACGTGCCGGGCGTGTTCGTGCACGGCGGCGCGGCGCTGCCGGGGCATTTCCGCGGACGCGACACCAACATCGGCGAGACGTACGAGATGATCGGCAAGGTGCTCGCCCACGAGGCGACACCGGACGACCTGCAGGAGATCACGCGCTCGTGCCTGCCCACCGCGGGATCGTGCGCCGGGCAGTTCACCGCGAACACGATGGGGATGGTATCCGAGGCGCTCGGGCTCGCGCCGATCGGCTCGAGCATGATTCCGGCGGTGTACGCTGAACGCGCCCCATTGCTGCGACGCGCCGGCGTGGGGCTGATGCGCGCGGTAATGGGCGACGGTCCGCTGCCGCGCGACATCGTAACGCGCGAAGCCCTGGAGAACGCGTGTGCGGTGGTATCAGCCACCGGCGGCTCCACCAATGCAGCGCTGCATCTGCCCGCCATCGCACACGAAGCCGGCATCCGTTTTCATCTGGACGACGTGGCGGCGGTGTTCGCGCGCACGCCGCTGATTGCTGACCTGCAACCGGGCGGACGTTTTCTCGCGCGCGACCTCTACCACGTGGGTGGTGCCGGTGTGGTGCTGCGCGCGCTGCTCGACCTCGGCGCGCTGCACGGGGACTGCCTCACGTTCACCGGACGCACGCTGGCGCAGGAGCTCGAGCACACCGCACGCCCCGACGGCGAGGTGGTGCGCACCGCAGACAACCCCCGCTCCACCGACGGCGGCGTGGCCATGCTGACCGGCAACCTGTGCCCCGATGGCGCACTGCTCAAGACGGCCGGGCTGGCCACACTGGTGCATCGCGGGCCGGCGCGGGTGTTTGAATCGGAAGAGCAGGCGCAGGCGGCGGTGCGCGACCGACAGTACGCCCGCGGCGACGTGCTCGTGATCCGCAACGAAGGGCCGCGCGGCGGCCCCGGCATGCGTGAAATGCTCGGCATCACCGCGCTGCTGTACGGGCAGGGAGTGGGCGCGGAGGTGGCGCTGCTCACCGACGGCCGCTTCAGCGGTGCCACGCGCGGCCTGTGCATCGGCCACGCAGGGCCGGAAGCGGCCGATGGCGGCCCGATCGCCCTGCTGCGCGACGGCGACATGATCGCGATCGACGCGCGGCCGCAGGCCCGCACGATCACGGTGGAGCTGAGCGACGTCGAGCTGGCGGCACGACGGGCTGCGTTGCCGGCGGCCCCCATGCCGCGGCTGGGCGGCGTGCTCGAGAAGTACACGAAGCTCGTGGGACCGGCCAGCGCGGGGGCCGTGACCCACTCGGGCGCCGTGCACTGGCCCGACAACGGCTAACGCGACGACGGAGAGTGCGCGGCGGCGCCTGTTGCCGCCGCTGGCCGGCGGTTACCGCGGCGCGGCGGGCATTGCCGGCAGGCACATCACGAAGACCTGATAGCGCGTCTGCCCCTCGGGGAGGCGCAGGCGTTCGTTCACCCGCGACTCGGCATCCGTCCCCAGCAACGCCTCAGCGTTGATGTTGAACAGGCAGTCCGCCTGCTCCCAGCGGAAGCGCAACGACCCCTCGTTCGGCGAATCGCGCGGGTCGGGCGTGCGCACCCACCCCGCCGCCCGCACCCGCTCGTACAGCAACACCGCTTCCCGGTTCACACCGATCGCCGTGCCCCCGGCGGCCGTAATGCGACACCCCGCCACGCGCCGCTGCGTGCGCCAGTCGTCGATCGTATCGCGTTCCACCTCGGCGATCATCTGCCGGTCCGTACGGAGAAAGCGCGCCGCCGCGACGCACGACACCGTGTCGGAGGGGGCGGCTGACCGGCCGGTGGCGGGAAGCGTGAGGGTGAGCAGCAGCGCGAGAAGCATCGGGCGGGTCGCCGCGGGGCGCGAGTCGGTGATATCGTGCAGGGAACGAGCCAGACCATGAAGTTTAACCGAAACGCCCCCCAATGCCGACTGGTGGACGCCACACGCTCGCGCAGTTCATCAACACCGCCCGCCGGGACGCACCGGATGATACGGCGGACATCGACGCGCTGATCACCGACGTGGCGCTCGCCTGCAAAGCCATCGCGCGCCGCGTGGCCGCCGGGGCCCTCCCCGCGGGCACGGGCGGCACCGGTCGGTACAACGTGCACGGCGAGGAGCAGCAGCCGCTCGACGTGGCCAGTCACGAGCTCTTCGTGCGCGCCACTGAATGGGGCGGGCATGTGGCTGGCCTGGCTTCGGAGGAGCTGGAGGCGCCGTACCGGCTGCCGCCGCAGCACCCGCGCGGCCGATACCTGCTGCTGTTCGATCCGCTCGACGGCTCGTCGAACATCGACGTGAACATGAGCGTCGGCAGCATCTTCTCCGTGCTGCGCGCGCCGTCGCCCGGCGTGGATGCCGAACCGGGCGACTTTCTGCAGCCCGGCACCGCGCAGGTGTGCGCCGGCTACGCGCTCTACGGCCCCAGCACGATGCTGGTGCTCACGCTCGGCCGTGGCACACATGCCTTCACCCTCGACCCCGTGCTCGGGGAATGGGTGCTCAGCCACCGCGACCTGCGCATTCCACCCGCCACACGCGAATTCGCGATCAATGCGTCGAACGCGCGCTTCTGGGAGGCGCCGGTGCAGCGCTACGTGTCGGAGTGCGTGGCCGGCGCGAGCGGACCGCGCGGCGTGGACTTCAACATGCGCTGGATCGCCTCGCTGGTGGCCGAAGCACACCGCATTCTCATGCGGGGCGGGGTGTTCCTGTACCCACGAGACAGCAAGCCGGCCACGCGCCACGGCCGTCTCCGCCTGCTCTACGAAACCAACCCCATCGCGTTCGTGATCGAACAGGCGGGCGGGCTGGCCACCGACGGGCACGGGCGGGCGATGAACGTGTCCCCCACGGCCCTGCACCAGCGTATCGGATTCGCCTTCGGCGCCAGCGAGGAGATCCGGCGCCTCGAGGCCTACCACCGCGAGGCATAGACGCCCCAACGGCTGGCGCAGAGATCACGCACCGCGTCGTCGTTTGTGCGCCAGGTACATCGCTTCGACCTTTTCGCGGGCCCACGGGGTACGACGCAGGAACTTGAGGCTCGACGAAATACTCGGGTCGCTCGTGAAGCAGGCAATCCGGACGCGACGGCTCATCCGCTCCCATCCTACCTCTTCCACAAGTTCGGTGAGGATGCGCTCGAGGGTGATCCCGTGCAGCGGATTGGCGGAGTGATCGTGCGGCGTGGTCATGAACCCGAACGATTGCCTCGCGGACCCGTCTGCGCCAGCGTGGTCGGCCGGCGGCAACAGCATAGCAGCTCATCATCGGGGGTCGGTTCACGCCATGTTTCTCCCATGTCTGCTTTCCTGACCCGGCTCGTGGCGCGTGCCACCGCCGCGCTGACCGCGCGCACCGCCGCGTCGCGCACCGCCGCGTCGCCGGCGGGCGATGGCGTGGTGCGCGTCACGCTGCACGGCATACCCGTCGAGGTGCGGAACACCCGCGCCGACATTGAGACGCCGCAGGTGCTGGCGCGCCTCGAGGAGGCGCTCGCCCTGATCGCGACGCATCAGCCATGGCGGCTCGCGCATCTGCGTCGCGACGTGCGCGCCATCCGCGTGGAACGGCTCGCCTGCCGCGGCGCCTTCGTGCCCGGCGACAGCACGATCATCACCGAACTCACCTTTCTCGCGCGGCGTGACATCAGCGCCGCGCCGGTGGCCTCGTCCATCGTGCACGAGGGCGTGCATGCGCGCGTGCATGCCATGGGTGTGTATCGCGCGGCCGGCGAATTGCCGCGCGAGGAACGGCTCTGCCGTCGCGCCGAGCTGGCGTTCGGCGAAGCACTCCCCGCCGATCTGGGCGCACCTGTGATCGAGCGGGCGCGCGCGAGCTTGGCGCTCACCGACCGCGAAGTGGCGCCGGCGGTGGACTGGCACGAGGCGCAACGCCGCCAGAATGACGTCGATCGCACGGCGCACCGTCGCGCCACGTAAGCACGCCACATACGCGCGACGGCGAGGGCGAGGGCGCGTCATCGTGACGTGATAGGGTAGCGCGCGGTCGCGCGTGTTCTACACAGCGAGCCCCCGTCGCGCGACTGTGCTCCGCGCCATGGGACCCCTCGTCCCTTCACATAGAGAGACCACATGACGCCCCACACCTCACGCGGGACGGCGCGGATCGCGCTCGCCCTTGGCCTCCTCCTGCCGGCCGCACCACTGCCAGCACAGATCGCCGTGCGTTCGCGCATGGCCATCGATGACGCCGTACACGTGACCTTCGGCCAGCTGTGCGACGACCGCTTCGTGATCCGCAACGACGGCACGAAACCGGTGGCACTCGAATACGCCGTCGAAAAGGGCACGGAACACACGCCACTCACCCTTGAGGCGCGCGAGCAGGTGGAACTGGAGTCGTCGGCCAAGGAACCGCTCGAATTGTGGATCGGCGGCAAGCTGGTGGCGAAAGCGATCAAGGAAAAGCGCGCCTGCAAGGACGTGCAGGGGAACGCGTCGGTGCTCGTGGCCCCGCTCGAGGTCGCGTCCGCCGCAACGAACGACCGCGGCGCGGCCGCGCGCGGCTACCCGTACGTCGACCCGTTCTTGTACGGCGGCGGATACGGCTACGGCGGACTCTACGGCGGCCTCTACGGCAGCTTCGGGTATCGTCCGTTCTACACCGGCTTCGTCGGCGTGCCGATCATCGTGGGCGGCGGCCCGCGCGGGGGCGGCGGCGGGCGGCGCCGGTAGCGGTTCACCACGCCAGAGGGAACTTCCCGCATCGATTCCGGCTATGTTTTGCATCCTGTGGCCGAGGTCGGTACGGGTTTTCTCTTCTGGGAGACGTCTGATAATGCGCGTGCTCGTTGCTGCCGTCCTGTTCGCTACGCTGTCGTTCGCCTCCACGGCGCGGGCTGCCACCCTGCAAACGGCCGTCTTCGCCGGTGGTTGCTTCTGGGGCGTCGAAGCCGTGTTCGAGCATGTGAAGGGCGTGAAGTCGGTGGTCTCCGGCTACATCGGCGGCACCGTGGTGAATCCCGACTACGAAACCGTCAGCAACGGACGCACGGGACACGCGGAAGCGGTGAAGGTCACCTTCGACCCGGCCGTCGTGTCGTACGAGACGCTGCTGGCCGTGTTCTTCACCGTGGCGCACAACCCCACGGAGCTCAACCGGCAGGGCCCCGATGTCGGCACGCAGTACCGTTCGGCGATCTTCTTCGCCAACACCGCGCAGCAGCAGAGCGCGACCACGGTGATCGCGCGGCTGACGCAAGCGAAGGTGTACCCCCGCCCGATCGTCACCCAGGTCACGGCCCTGACCAAGTTCTACGACGCCGAGCCGTACCATCAGAACTACCTGTACAGCCACACCGATCAGCCGTACATCGTGTACAACGATCTCCCCAAGATCGACGCGCTGAAGAAGCAGTACCCGGCGCTCTGGGAGAAGACGCAGGGCAAGTAGGCGTCAGGCGGGGCCCAGCACCTCGGCGAAGAACGGCTCGAGCTCAATCACGAACGACGCGTCGGCACCCGCGGGTTGCCACTCCACACGCTCAGCATGGATGCTCGGGCGCTCGTCACCCGGCAGCCATCGCTCGATCAGGCGCGAGTCGAGGTCCACGATCCAGTACTCGATGTTCGCCCGCTGATAGCGGTCGCGCTTCACGACGCGATCCAAACGCGCGGTGCTGGGCGACAGGATCTCGACGAAGAGCAGCGGGTGGCCGCGTTCCTCGTCGGTGCGCGGGCGACGCCCGTCGACCAGCGGCACCACGTAGAGGTCGGGCTGCACGAGCGTGCGTGGGTCGAGCACCCAGTCGGAGGGCGCGCATACGATGGCGCCGACCCCAGCCGAACGCACGAGCGGCCCCAGCAGCAGCGCCAGCTCGGTCAACGCCGACTGATGCAGGGTGCGCGGCGAGGGACTCACCAGCAACTCCCCGTCCACGCACTCGTACCGGCTGGACGGATCGTCCGGCAGCGCCTGCACGTCGGCGGCAGTCCAGATGCGGGGCATGAGCGCGGGCATGGCCATAGTGTGCCGAGCAGCGGGGGAAGATGGCAAGGGGTCACGATCCATCATGACCGTCCGCGGCGCGCCGTGCGTCATCGTTTTCCCGCCGGTGATCCCGGGGCAACGCAGGGCCGGCCCTGGGATGCATTACCCCGCTTGGCTCCGCGCACTAGACTCCCACGTACCGCCGCCATACTCAACCTGCAGTCGGGATCCTGATGCGCCGCTCTTCGTCATCCCTCGCCGTGCGTGCTGCCGCGATCGCCCTGCTCTCCACGACCGCGGTGAACGCCGTCGCCGCACAGTCCAGCATCGCCCCGCCGGCGCGTTTTACCGATCCCGACCGGGTGACCAAGCTGCGCGCCGCGCTGCCGCAGGTCGACAGCGTGATGCGCACCTTTGCCACGAACTCGCGCGTACCGGGCATCGCCTACGGCGTGATCGTGGACGGCACGTTGCTGCATGTGGCGGCGCTGGGACTGCGCGAAGTGCCGAGCAAGGCGGCCGTGGATACCAGCTCAGTGTTCCGCATCGCCTCGATGACCAAGAGCTTCACGGCACTGTCCATCCTGCAGCTGCGCGACGCCGGCAAGCTGTCGCTCGATGATCCGGCCGAGCGCTATGTGCCGGAAATGAAAGCCATGCGCTACGCGACCAGCGACGCGCCGCGCATCACGATCCGCCACTTGCTGTCGCATTCCGCAGGATTCCCGGAAGACAATCCGTGGGGTGATCAGCAGCTCGCCGCCACCGATGCGCAGCTGTCGGCGATGATCACATCGGGGATTCCGTTCTCGAATGCGCCGGGCACGGCGTACGAGTACTCGAACTTCGGCTTCGCGATCCTCGGGCGCATCGTGCAGAACGTGAGCGGTATGCCCTACGCCCGCTACATCCAGCAGCGGGTGCTGCGCCCGCTCGGCATGACCTCCACTACCATGGAAGCGCGCGACGTACCGGCCAATCGCCTGGCGCACGGCTACCGCTTGCAGGACGGCGCGTGGCTCGAGGAGCCGGCACTGCCCGACGGCTCGTTCGGCGCGATGGGCGGCATGCTCACGTCGAGCGCCGACCTCAGTCGCTGGGTCGCGCTCATGCTCGACGCGTGGCCGGCGCGCGATGGCGCCGAGTCGCCGGTGCTCAAGCGCTCGTCGCTGCGCGAGATGCAGCAGATCGCGCGCTTCAGCGGTGCGACGGCGGCGCGTAATGCCGCTGGTGTGTTGTCACTCAACGCTGGCGGATACGCCTACGGCCTGCGCTCGGCGTCGAACTGTCTGTTCGCGCACATCGTGTCGCACTCCGGCGGCCTGCCGGGCTTCGGCTCGCAGATGCGCTGGCTCCCCGAGTACGGCGTAGGCATCGTGGCGCTCGGCAATCTCACGTACACGGGGTGGACGGGCGTCCTCGATCAGTCGTTCGAACTCTTGGCAAAGAGCGGCGGGCTGAAGGCGCGTGAGCCACAGCCGGCACCGGTGCTGCTGGCCATGCAGAGCCAAGTCACGCGACTGGTGCAGGAGTGGAAGCAGCCACTCGCCGACAGCATCGCGGCGATGAATCTGTTCCTGGACGAGTCCGGCCCGCGTCGCGCGGCGGCGATCGAGCAGATGTCGAACGCGGTGGGCGGCAGCTGCAAGGCTGTTGGTCAGCTGTGGGCCGAGAACGCGTTGCGCGGCGTGTGGCGCATGCAGTGCGCGAACGGGGCGCTGTCTGTTGGCATTACGCTGGCGCCGACGGAACCGGCGCGCGTGCAGCAGTTCACGGTGGTGCCGATGCGAGCGGATGCGGTGCTGGGAGCGGCGCCGATCTGCCGGCAGTGAACACTTCAGTATTCAGTGGTCAGAATTCTGGCGTCTGACTTTGTATAGTGGTCAGAATTCAGCAAACTTCAGTCCGCAGTGGCGAGCGTTTGACTGGCGGCGGCTTCGGACAGGCGAACCACAAATCCCACGCGGCGCACGTCACAAAGGAAATTCTCGACACTGTGCACTATGGTTGCTCAAGTCTGAACACTATAAGCAGTCTGACGCCGGGACCTGACCGTCTGAACTCAGACTACTGAGCGGTTCGCAAGGCCCGCACGCGATACCTCCGCCACGCTTCCCACCCGTTGGCCACCAGCAGTCCTGCCAGCAGGAAGTACACGGCGCCCACCAGCTCGAACACGAGATACGACACCACCGCCGTGATCACGCCGAACACGACCTGATCGCGCGCCTTGGGCGGTGACGTGGGCGGATCCGTGACCATAAAGAACGCGAAGAACAGCGCCGCGTGCAGGTCGGGCTCGCGATACAGCTCGGCCACCTTCGCCGGATCGCCCACGAACGCGGTGAGCGTGAAGAGCAGAAAGTGCACCCCGAGAAACGCTAGCACGGCGGGCATCTTGTTCACGCGGTTGGCGATGTAGAGCCCCGTGGCGAACAGCGCCGCGAGCGCCGCGACCGGCAGTTCGGGGAGTGCCCCCCACCAGCTGTGACCGGCGTCGAACAGATAGAACGCGACCACCAGCGCCAGCGCGGCGGGGTTGAACACATTCGCCGACCGGCCGCGCAGCAGATACTTGCTGAGCACGCCCACCACCGCCGAAATCGCCGCCACGTACCACGGCCCGAACGGACTGAGCACCATGGCCACCAGCAGCCCCGTGAGCAACGCCCCGTCGGGGACGCTCCACGACCCCTCGCGATAGCGCAGGATCGGCGCATCGACCAGCATCGCCGCCAGTGCCGCCGCCACCACGCCGGGGGCGATCACGCCGAGGCCGCTCGTACTACCAGCCAGCGGGATGAGCACCGTCAGCGCGACAATCAGCAGCCCCTTCGGCGTGCGGAAGAACTTCACGAGGGCGGGACGGACATCAGACATCGCACCAGTCCGGTGTGTTATGACACGTGAGCTGCGCATCCACGAGGCAGCCGCGGAGATCGTGCCGCTCCAACAGGGCGAGTCCGGCGGTGCACCCCAGCACGAAGGCCGCGGTGCCCAGCGCGTCGGCCACCATCGCGGTGGGGGCGACCACCGACACGCTGATCGCATCGGCGGGAGAACGCCCCGTGCGCGGATCGAGCAGATGATGCTCGCCGCCCGACACCATCGACGCCTCGGGCGATGACGCGTCGTGGACCCGCCGCTCGTAGTCTCCCGACGTGCACAGCGCCGCGTCGCTGAGGGCGAGGCGGGACAGCAGCTGCGCCGGATCGCGGGGATGGCGCACGCCCACGGTCCACGGGGCATCGTCCGCGTTGTGCCCACCCAGAAACAGGTCGCCCCCGGCGTCGACGGCGAAGTTCACCAGCGGCGCCAGCGCCTGTGCCGCCATGTCGATCGCAAGCCCCTTGGCCACCGCGCCCAGATCGAGCAACAGCGGCCGATGCAGACACACCGACAGCGCGTCGGCATCGAGCTCCACATCGCGAAACGACACGGCGGCGTCCGGCGGTGCCGTCGAGCGCTGCTCGCTGCCATCGCGATAGTGGCGGGTGAAGCCGCGCGCTTCCATGCGCCCCCCCACGGTGGGATCGAAGGCGCCCTGCGTCTCCTCGGCCACCGCGACCGCGAACCGCACCGCCTCGAACAGCATCGGCGACACCACCACCGGCCGCCCCGCGCGCGCGCACAGCCGCCGTAGTTCGCTCGTGGCATCGAAGCGCGAGCACACCGCTTCCACCCGGTCAAACCACGCAAAGGCGCGATCCACCGCGCGCGCGCGTTCCCGCCGCGCGCGCCCGCTGGCCCAGTGTCCCGGTACGTCGATCGTGACGATCGTGCCCATGCGGGCACGCGACTGCACAAACCGATCCGCCACCGCTACGCCGGTCACTTGGCCTGCGCGAGCGCCTGCAGCACCGCGTAGTAGAACGCGTCGGAGCTCACCGTAGCGCCCGAGACGTAATCCACCTCCGCGCTCTGCCGCGCCACAACCTGCGGTACCAACACGGCGATCCAACTGCACGAGTAACGCGTCAGGCACTGCGAGATCACCGCGTTCGTAATCCGACCGTTCGTGATCTCAACCATCGCTTCGATGTCGCCGTGCCGTGACGTGCCACGCCCCAGATACACGCCGTCTTTGTACGTCGTTTTGGCGGCGGCAGTGGCGGGTGGAGCAGCCGGCGGCATGGTGGCGGGCGTCGAAACGGGCGCCGGGGCGGTCTGCACCGGCGGCGGCGCACTCGGCGCGGCCGCGGTCGGCGCAACAATCGGTGGCGTGACCGGAGCGGCTACCGGCGCGGTCACCACGGTCGGTGCGGCCTCCGCCGTTACCACCGGCGTCGTCGCAGCAGGCTTGGAGACCGTCGCGGCCGCCGGCGACGCCGCAATGGCCACCGTCGACGGAGCAGACGCCGGTGCGCCGTCAGCCGAGGTCGCCACCGTACCCGGCACATTCGCGATCGGTGCACCAGCCGACGGCGCGTTCACCACCGCCACCGCCGGCATCGCCGGAACCGTCCCGTCCCCCGACTCCCCAGCCGCCGTACGGGCACCTGCCGCGCCAGCCCCCGCCCGCGATGCACTGCGCGGACGGCGCTCGGCGCTCTCCGCCGCCATGCGATCGGCCGCCGGCTTCGTTTTCGCGAAACCGGCCGTGTACACGATCAGCACGGCCGCTGAACCGAGCGCGACCAGGTTGTTGCCGCGAGCTTTGGACACGAGAGAAGGCGGGCGCGTCGAGAGGCGAGGAAGTGAGCCGAGTGTCGGTATATACGCCGCGAGCGCGCGCTCCGCTGCGACCGCTCCAACGCGATGCGCGCGGAGCATCTCTGAGAACGCCCGTCGGCGGCATGCAACGCCTGGCCTGGCTGATGCAGACGGTGCACCGAAACCGCCCGAAGCGCACTTGCCCAACGTCGCGGCCGCATGGCGAGGTGGTGCTCAGCATCCCCACGCGGCGGTGAGCGTTCTACTGCCGTCGGAGCGCGCACGGCGCGATCCGGAGCATCTGTGACACTCGCTGTGGCGCGGACACCGCAACCATGCCACACGGGCTATCAAGCGATACCGCGGCGCCCGTGGGCCGAAGAGTCAACATGCACTGTAACCTCTTACATATAAAGCGCTTACAAGAATCTTTGCGCGATAATGCATTAGCACGCTCGTGGCATGGCAATTGCTGAGGTCAGTTGACGTGCTACACGCCTCGCGGCGGGACTTCTTGGTCTGCATCGCGCTGAGCGTTGACCAATCCTCACGTCACAGCAAGCGAGATCATGATAAAGAAGCTGGTCCACACCGCAGGGCTGCAACTCGCGGCGTTCCCGAGTCGCAAGAGCCGAATCGCCGCCATGATTGGCGCGGCAGCCTGGTTGACGGCGGCACCCGTCCCGGTGAGTGCACAACTCCTGTCGACCAACACCAATTGGGTGGATTCGGGACAGCAGTTCAGTTTCGGCGGTACCACCTACGCACTGGGCACTTACACCTTTCAACTCAGTTGGGACACGGCCGCACCGAACACGTGGAGCGCTATCGTGCGATCACAACCATGGTACGGAAGTGAAGCATCTGCGTGGTCCGCAGCCTATGCGTGGACCAGCCAAACGATCGCGCGGAATCTGCCCCTGCTCTCATCTCCACCAACCTACGAAGAGGGCTGGAGCGTCGCGTCGCAAGTGACGCTCGATGGCGCTCTCCAGTACGGGTTCGTAGGGATCTTCGATTGGCAATTCATTCAAGACTCTTTTGAGGTGGATGAAGGGGATCGTGTCGTTGAGATACAGTATGAGACCTTCAACCTGGTCACGTCGACACCATTCGTGTGCAGGGAGGAGCCCAGTCCATACTACACGCTTAACGCAGCCGCGTATTTTTCCGACTATGACTGCACGCGACATGAGGAAAAATGGGAGCGCGGCATTGATGACGGCTATGAATACGACGACGCGCCCAGTCCAAAAACGTTTCGCTTTGTCGGTGTGCAAGCACTCCCGGACGCGCCGACAGTCGTTCCCGAACCCGAATCGGCTGCGCTGGTGGGGTTGGGGCTCATCGGCTTGGCGATCGCCCGTCGGCGCCGTGCAGCTCGGTCGCCAAGGCCGTAACGCTCGCTGAGACAAGTCGAAGGATCCGACGGCGGAACCTGCTCGCGTGTGCCGCCCAGCCCCGGCGATCACGTCGTACGCCTGACCAAAAACGTCGACCGAGTGGCATCGACATGTCGGTGGTGAAGAGCGTTCAGAATGGGCTCACGGTCGCGGTCGAGCTCCGCAGGCGACGTGTACCACCATCACGGTAGGCGATGAGACTGCTAGTAGCCTGATACACACGGGCGTCCCATCCGTTTGCCACCGGCTCCACGCGAACGTGTTTCGGGATCCCGACGGCGTTACCGCCCCGGGTGACCGGCACGCCGCGTTCACTGTTGCGTCCGCTGCGTCCAGACGGAGTACAGTGACGCCCTCGGTGTCACGTTCAGCCAGAGCAATGGCGGCCGCGCGGTCACGATCAGCGCGTTCCGCGGGTACTTCGCAACTGGGGGGATCGGAGTTTGAACTCGAAACGCCGAATTTCAGCGGTATCGACGGCTTCAACAACGCGTGGGAATTGATTCCCGGGGTACCGACCATCGCGGAAGTCAGTACGATCGCTGGCATCGCCGTCCGGCGTCATCACCATGCCGACGGACGGCAGAACGTGGCGCTTGGCCGCATGGTCGCCCGCTGGCGCGTCACCTGACCGCACGGCACTCTTCAGTCGTGACCAAACATCTCGCGACCTGGTGCGGCGGCAACGTGACCAGCGATGTCCTCAAGGCTTTGGACGGGAACTAATGGCGGACGCATCAC
Source organism: Gemmatimonadota bacterium (assembly GCA_031127225.1). Taxonomy (GTDB): domain Bacteria; phylum Gemmatimonadota; class Gemmatimonadetes; order Gemmatimonadales; family Gemmatimonadaceae; genus Gemmatimonas. Next base: position 47,557 of record JARIEV010000009.1, read on the forward strand.
GCCGTCCCCGTGAAGAACAGATCGGGGAGCACGACTATGCGCGTGCGTCCCGATTCTCGTGGCAGGGCGAAGTGATCATCGGCGACGGCGACGACGCGCGCGTGATTCGTGGCACCTGGAATCTCGAGTGGCAGCCGCGTGGTCTCGTGCGCGCAGCGGCTTCGGCCGCCATGATGCCGGAAGTGGGTGACGCCGTGGCATGGACGTCTCGGGTGGCCCGTCTCATCACGCTCGCCGAGCCGGGGTTGCAACTGCGTATCGGGGCGTCGGATGCCGATGGCTGGACCACGCTCGAGGTGACCGCGCCCTCGCACCCGGCGACCGTACTCGAGTTCGATCGCGCGGCGATGGCGACGGTGGCCGGGGTACCGGCGATAGCGCTCCGCGTGTTGACCTAACGTCGTTGCTCATGCGCAGTGGTTGCCTTCTTCGATGTACTTGTGGGCGTTATCCCACGCGCCGCCAAACCCGAGCCCCATGATGGGCGGGATCACCACCAGCGCACCCGACACGATCCACGCGGGAATCGATACCGCACCGAGCATCAGATGAGCGACGAACCGAAGGCGAGACCGACCGGGGGCGATCGCTCCCGCTGGCGAAGCGGTCTCCCGTCGCTGACATTCCGTGGTGTCGTTCCCACCTCTGCCAGGATACCACGATGCCCCGCCGCATTTCTCTGCTCGCCGTGGCGCTGCCCACCGCCGCGATCGTCGCCGGCTGCACGCTGCAGCGCTCATCGCCCGGCACCACCGGTGCGCTCGCCTCGTCGGCCATGGCTGATGACCACATGGCGCACATGAACGCCGCCGACCTCTCTATGCCCGCCAGGCGCGCGTCCGGCGCGCAGCAGGGCGTCGCCGGTCTCCCGGCCAGCAACAACACCGCCCCCGCCCGCCTCAAGGCCAGCCCGCGCCACGCCGAATGGGTGAAGATCGCGTGGGACGCCGGCTCGGCCGACTCCATCATGGCGTGGGTGGTCTATCCCGCCAGCCCGAACAGCCGCGCCAAGGCGCCGGTAGTCGTGGTCGTGCACGAGATCTTCGGCCTCTCCACCTGGGTGCGCGGCGTGGCCGATCAGGTGGCCGCCGACGGCTTCATCGCCGTCGCCCCCGACTTCCTGTCAAAAGTGCGCGGCGGTCCGAGCAGCGTCGAGCTGCCCGCCGACTCCGCGCGGAAGCTCATCGCCGGCGTGAACGCGGCCGATCGCAACCGTGCCATCAGCGCCGCCGCGAACTACGCGATGATGTTGCCGAGTGCGCAGCAGAAGTACGCCGTCATCGGCTACTGCTGGGGTGGACAGACGGTGTTCATGCACGCCGTGAACGGCGGTCTCAAGGGCTTCTCCGGCGGCGTGGCGTTCTACGGCCTGCCCTACACCACCGGTGGCACGCCGGCCACAGCGACGACGGCCGCGGTGCCGGCCAGCATCAACGCCGATTCCCTCGCCAAGATCAAGCAGCCGGTGATGCTGTTGAACGGCTCGAAGGATGCGCGTATCGCGGCCGCCATGCCGGCCCTCGATTCGATCATGAAGGGGCTCAAGAAGGACTACGCGGGCACGAACTACGAAGGCGCCACGCACGGCTTCCTGCGCGCGCAGGATGACCCCAAGGCCACGCGCGATGAAGCGGAAGAAGCCGCCAATCTCGCCGCCACCAAGGACGGCTGGCCCAAGACGATCGCCTTCCTCAAGAAGAACCTCGGCGTGAAGTAAGTGCGGCCCCTGCGGCCGATCGGCCGTCGATGATCGCACCGCGTGTCTCTCGGGTGCGTGTTGCGCTGATTGGCGCCGGCGATCACGGCGTGCGATCCGTCGTCTCAGCCGTGGCCATGCTCCCCGGCTGGGACGTGGTGGCCATCGTCGATCCGGACGAGACCGCGCGCCAACGGGCGCAGGCGCTCGCACCGCGGGCGCAGGTCGTGCCGGCGCTGCACCGGCTGGCCGACGCGCTCGTACCACTTGATGCGGCGCCGGATCTGGTGGTGCTGGCCACGCCGCCCGCGATCACCCCCGCCCTGCTGCGCGACACACTGGCGCATCCGGTGTTCGCGCGCGCGGCGGTGCTGGTGGAGAAGCCGGGCGGGCTCACCCCCGACGCACTGCAACCGTGCGGCACGGCAGCGACCGGCCGGGCGGCGCCAGTGCATGTGGCCTACCGCTATCGTCACCATGCCACGGTCCGGGCGTTTCAGCGCATCGCGGCCGCCGAGGGCGACCTTCGCGTACTCTCTCTGACCTTTCACGCTCCGTTCACCGTGCAGGGGTGGCGCACGGCACGCGCCACTGGCGGCGGTGCCCTGCGCGATCTCGGCGTCCATCTACTCGATCTGGCGCGCACCCTCATGCCGGGGCCGTGGGTGCTCGAGGACGCGACGTTCCGGTCGCACGCCACCGAACACGACGACGTGCGCCTCCGTTACCGCACGGCATCCGGGGTCATCAACCTCCACAGCGCCTACCACGGGCGTCCGACGTTCGCGCTCGACGCGACGGGGCGCGCAGGGCGCGTCTCGTGCGATCTCTGGCGCCGCACCATCCCCAGCCGGACGCCGATCGGTGCTCTCTGGTCGGGGGCCAGTACAGCCCTGCTCCCCACCCGACGCGCCGGCGCAATGCTTCGACAGTCGTATGCGGCCACGATGCGTCAGGCGCTATCTTCGGCTCACGCATCACCGCCACACGCGCCGTCCGCGACCCTCGATGACGCTATCGCCGTGCTGGCGTTGATCGCCGACGCCGAGCACCATCACGCATGAGTAGGACAACCGCCGCGGTGTCACTCCGCGCGAGGCCATGGCAACATGCCGCTTGGTAAGCCTGTCCGACCCTCGACCCCGAATACCCTCGGGTTCGACATCGTGCGGTGTGATACGCCTTCGCGCGCGCTGTCGCTCACGGCGATCCTCGTCATCGTCGGGGACGTGGCGAG
>JARIEV010000145.1 GCA_031127225.1 Gemmatimonadota bacterium
TGTGGACGTACCAGTTCGCGGTCGTCGTCGATGACATGACGCACGGGATCGACGTGGTGATCCGTGGCGTGGACCTGCTGGCCAGCACCGGGCGGCAGCTGCAGCTGGCGCGGTGGCTGGGGCGTGCCCGCCCGCTGGACTGGTGGCATCACCCGCTGCTTCGGCATCCGGATGGCCGGAAGCTGAGCAAAGCGAATCGCGACACCGCGATCCGCGAGCGACGCGAGGCGGGGGTGTCGGCGGCGGCGCTGCTGGGCGACGCCGCGGCGCTGTGCGGGCTGCTGCCGGCAGCCCGCGATCTCACGATCGACGAACTGCCGGCGCTCTTTCGTTAGCGCTTAGCGGGCGGTCAGCAGGCCGATCACGACCAGCAGAATCCACTGTGGGCCCTTGTAGCCGTCGGTGCGGTCGTCGTACGACTCGTCGAGCGAGTGCGCCCCGCGCCCCACGCCGCCGCCGTCGAGCGTGACGGCCGGCACGCCCTTGCTGATCGGGATGTTCGCGTCGGTGCTCGAAATCGTGAGCGGCGTATACACGTTCATGGTGCGGGCCGCCGCCAGCGACGCACGGACGATGAACGACGAATCCGGCGTGGTGCCGGCCGGCCGCAATCCGGTGGTGTCGATCACGAGGGCCAGCGGCATCGTGGACTTGGGCCAGCGGGCCTTCTCCTCGGCCAGCGCCTGACGCAGCGCCACGTGCAGCCGCGCGTCGATATCGGCCAGCGCCGCCGCCGACTCGCTGCGCAGGTCGATGTCCATCACACCGTCGGCCGAAATGGAATTGACCGAGGTGCCGCCGGACACGAGGCCCACGTTGAAGGTGACCTTCGGGTTCGTCGCGGCCTCGAGATCGGCGATCTTCGCGATCGCGCGACCCATGGCGTGAATCGGATTCGGCATGCCGAAGGCGCCGTAGCTGTGGCCGCCCGGGCCCTTGTACGACACACGATACCGATTGCTCCCCACGGCCCCGTTCGTGATGCCGAAGCCCGTGCCATCGATGGAAATGAACATGTCGATCGAGTCCTTGAGCGGGCCGGCGAACAGCGCGCGGACGCCGCGCAGGTTGCCCGGTCCCTCTTCACCCATCGTGCCCACTACCAGCAGGCGCCCCGTGAACGGGATCTTGTTGGCCATGATCTGCCGCGTCGTGGCCAGCACGGCGGCCAGCCCGCGGCAGTCGTCCCCGATGCCGGGGGCCGAGAGCTTGGTGCCATCGCGCTTCACCTTCACGTTGGTCCCTTCGGGGAACACGGTGTCGAGGTGACCGCTCAGCAGCAGCGTGGGGCCGGGGCCTGTGCCGCGAATCTCCCCGATCACGTTCCCTTCCTTGTCCATCCGGAGCTGCTGCACGCCAAGTGCGGCCAGCTTGTCACGGAACGCGGCTGCGCGCGCGGCCTCCTTGAACGGCGGCGCCGGAATCTCGCAGAGCGCGATCTGCTCGCGGAGCGTCCACTCGTTGTCCGTCTGCAGCGCGGCGAGCGACCGGGCCACGGCCGGCTGCAGGGCGAGGCGATCCATCGTGGCCTCGAGCGCGGTGGCCTTGGCGGCGGCCTTCGCCGCCGGCTTGGCCTGGGCACCGCCAGTCAGTGGCGCCGCCAGCGACAACGTGAGGAGGGACAGCAGCGCCGGCACGGTGGAGCCGGGGCGGCGGGACGGAACGGAAGGGGACATGACGTCAGGAGGTAATCGTGAGCGTGCCGGCGGACGGATTCGACGCGACTGCGAACTCACGCAGACCGGAGGTACGCTCGCCTCCCGTCCACGCGCCGCTGCCATTGAACGTGGCGCCATGATTCGGGCAGCGGAAGCCCGCGCCGCTGACGCTCACCGTGGTGCCCTGGTGTGGACACGACAGCGAGAAGGCGCGGTAGGTGGCGGTGGCCGTGCGGACCACCGCCACCGGCGTGCTCCCACTGGAGACCACGGCAATGCCACCCACGGTGCTCAGCGCCGGGAAATTCGACAGCGTCACAGTCAGGTTCACAGTGGTGGGGCCGGTGGCGCCATCATCGCTGTCGTCACCGCAGGCGGCCAGCACGGCGGTGAGGGCCACGACGGAGCTGCGGGCCAGAAAATCGCGGCGTGTGACGCCGGTGCTGCGGCAGCTGGAACAGTCGGACATGCGTACTCGGTGAAAAGGCGAGAAGGGGACCCGCTCGGTCAGACGGTCACGAACGCCGCCGCCCACTTCGCGGGTTCGGCATCGCTCTCGAAGAACACGTCGGGATCGACCACCACCTGCGCGCCGTCGCGCGTGATCTGCAGGCGGTCCATGTTGCGCGTGGCCCGCCCGCTGATGAAGGTGCCGTCGGGCTTGTACTTGGACTTGTGCCGCGAGCACTGAAACCCGGCGTTCTTCGACATGGCCTTCAGCGCGGTGTTCTCGTGCGGGCACGAGAGGGCGAACGCGTAAATCTCGTTGCCGGCGCGGCAGAGAATCACTTCATGAGTTTTGTCGATCGACACGCCGTCGGCGGCCGGCAGCGCGTAGCGCACGCTGCCCCCCGCGCGCGGGGCCAGCGCCGCGATCGCCTCGGCCGGGCCGAAGGCGCTCAAGGCCGCGACGGAGGCCGCGGCCGTGATCGCGCTGCGGAGAAAGTCCCGGCGGGCGCTGCAGCCGGAGCAGGGAGAGTGGGAATCAGTCATCCGACGGGATCCGGTTCGGGATTAGAAGTCGCGACGGTCAGATATTCGAGAGCACGACGCCCAGCAGCACCACGAGGAACCACGACACCAGGCTGATCGTGGCCGACCGTTTCAGCAGCGCCCACGTCAGGTGCGGGCTGGACGGCTGTGTCGTCCGGTCGATCTCGACCCCGGCGTCGGTGGCGGCCGCGAGCACGCGCGACTCCGTGCGGCGCATGAAGGCGCCGTTGCCGATCAGCACGACAAACATCGCCATCTTCGCCCAGAACACCGGCGAGACGAAGAAGGTCCCGACGTCGGACGTCGCCAGCGCGATCCCGCTGACCACCATCAACACGATCGCGCCGATCACGATGGCGTGCGTGGTGCGCAGCTCCTCGGCGGCCGCCTGATATGCCTCACGCGTGGTCGGCGTGGATTGCAGCACGCGCCGGTCGGCGGCGATGGCGATGCCGCCGCCACCGAAGAGCGCCAGCACATGCACGGCCAGAATGAGCGTGGGGAGATACGCGCTGTCGGAGTAGACATCCGACCAGGGTTGCAGCAGTGCCGTCAGTGTGTCGAGCATCGGGAGCAGAAGCGGGAAAGGGTCAGTTGCCGATGAGCATGATCAGCCAGCTCACCGTCGAGAGCCCCATGGAGCCCAAGGCGAGGTTCCGGTGCGAGCGGCGCGCGTCGAGATTTTCCTCGGCCTCGTCGGCGAGCCGGGTGCCGGCGTACGCGAACCCGCCGCTGGCGGCGGTGAAGAGCACACTGTGCAGGATGCGGCGCGTGCGCCCGTTCGGGTCCTTGCGCCCCTCCCACAAATTCCACGCGCCGGTCACGGTGTTGGCGCCGAACAACACCGCGCTCCCGGTGGCGGCGGGGCCGTGCATCGTGCGTGCCCACGAGGGCGCGTCGCGCCCCTTCTCGAAGATTTGGTCACCGGACACGTAGGACGCGGCGAAGAGCGGCAGCATGCTCCAGCTGAGCACTTTGTGGATCCGGAGTCGGGTGGCGTAGCCGTCGCTGTACACGATGGCCTTGCGTCGCACCCGCGGCACCGTGTCGGCGTACACCGTGAGCCCGACCGGCTGGGCCACCGGTGGGGCCACCATCACGGAGCGGACGGGCAGGGAATCCGCTGGCGGCAGGGGAGCCGCCGCGGCTGGAGTCACAGCCGCCTGCCAGGCGACAAGCAGGGCAGCCGCAACGTCGGTCATCGGGATCATGCACGCACTCCGGAGTGATTGGTCGAGTTCGTTGGATCAAATCTACGCCGTCGCCATGAACGGGCCATGAACAGATGATGGCCGGCGGTGGTCCCTGATGCTGTCGGGAGAACACGCGGCGGCGCGTCAGCCCCATCCTGATGACACCCACCGGTGCGAATTACATTCCGACTTCGCATGCCCTGTCTACCGCTTCCCTTCCGCCGTCGGGCCGTTTCACTCGCCGCTGTGTGCATGACGGCGTGGTGGCCGGCGGGGGCGAGCGCGCAACGCGCCAGTGTGCCACGCGCCACGCGGTGCGCCGCCGCCGATCGCGTGCGTGCTGTGGAATTCTCGGGGAGTCCGCGCTTCGACGCCGTATCGCTGGCGGCCACGATCGTTAGCCGCGAGCCGGGGCTGCGCACCCGCCTGTTGCACATCGGTGCGGCGCCCTGTGTGGACCCCCTCGAAGTGCGCCGCGATGCCCTCCGACTCGCCGTGCTGCACCGGCAGGCCGGCTGGTTTCAGGCCACGGTCACGTCTACCCTGGAGCCGCGCCGCAACGGCGTCCGGGTGCGTTTTCTCGTCGACGCCGGCCGGGAGCTCCTGCTCGACACGGTCGTCGTACGGGGGCTCCCCGACCCGGCGTCCGGGCGGCGCCCGTTCGACGGCCCCTTGCACGCCCTGGAGCACGCGCGCTTCGATCGCCTTCGCACCGACACCATTGTGGAGCAGGTGCTCACGCAACTGCGTGACGCCGGGTACGCCCGCGCCGCACGCCCCGTGAGCCACGTCACCATCGACAGCGCTACGGCGCGGGCCTCGCTCGCGCTCGACTTCACCACCGGTCGCGTCATCACGATCGGGGCGATCCAGATGGACCTGCAGCCGCTGCGCCCCGAGCGTCCGCGCGTCGACTCCGCCGACGTGGCGCGGCTCGTCGGCATCCGCCGCGGCGACCGTTTCAAGGCCAGCGCCATCCTCAACGCACAGCGCGACCTGTACCGCTCCGAGGCGTTCCGGCTGGTCCTCATCGATACGCTCACCCCGCTGCTGGGGGAGCGTGACAGTGTGCTCGACCTGCGCGTGGCCGTGGCCGAGGCGCGCACGCGCGCGGCCCGCGTGGGGCTGGGATGGGCCACGCAGGATTGCATCCGTGCGCAGGGACGCATCACCGACCGCGGCTTTTTGGGGGTGGGACGCCGGGTGGAGCTGTCGGCGCGCGCCTCGAAGATCGGCGTCGGGGCGCCGGCCGGGTTCGCCCCCGCGCTCTGCTCCGGCGCGCTCCGCGTCGACCCGTTCAGCGAACGGCTGAATTACTACGTCGGGACCACGCTCACGAACACGCGCCTGTTCGGGCTTCCCGTGCAGCCGGTGTTCGCGCTGTACAGCGAACGCCGCGGCGAACCGTTCGCGTATCTGCGCGAGACGGGCTTCGGATCGCTGGTCGAACTCGCACGGCAGTTCTCCCCGCGCACCGCCGGCACCGCCGGCTTTCAGTACGAGAACGGCAAGACGACCACCGATCCGGCACTCTCCTGCGCCCGCTTCGGGCAGTGCCGCCCCGAGGACTTTCAGCTCTCGCTGTTCGGGCGCGGCGTGGGGATCGTGAGCAGCACGGTCACGCACGATCGCACCGACGATCCCACCAGCCCCGCGCGCGGCTGGCGGCTGCGGGGCGAGGCGCGCGCCGGTCAGACGTTCTCGCCGTTGGTGGAAACGTTCACCTTTTACCGTGGGACGGGCGACGCCTCCACGTACCGCCGCGTCGGTGGCGGAGTGGTGGGCGTACGGCTACAGGTGGCACGTGCCTTCGCCCCCGGCGCCGCACTCGTGGATGGCTCACCGCTGATTCCGCAGCAGGAGCGCCTGTTCTCCGGCGGCCAGAACTCGGTGCGCGGCTACCAGCAAAACCTGCTGGGCCCGCTGATCTACGTGGTCACCGATGTCGAGGAGACCACCGGCCCCGCCGGCGAGCGCGTGGTGGTGGCGCGCGAGAACACCGGCTATCGCGCCGTCCCGCGCGGTGGTACGGCGCTGCTGGTGGCCAACCTCGAGTGGCGTCGCGGGTTCCGGCTGCTCGCGGAGCAACTGCAGTTCGCGGCCTTCGTCGATGCCGGCAACGTGTGGGAGACGCGCTCCGAGGGGTTCCAGTGGGGCAACCTGCGTGCCACGCCGGGGCTGGGCCTCCGCATCGTGACGCCGCTGGGGCCCTTCCGCATGGACATCGGCTACCGCCCGTACGAACCGCGCGCCGGACGGGCCCTGTACTTCACCGCCGGCGACGGGCAGGGCACCACGGGGCAGATCCTCTGCGCCAGCCCGCGCGCCACGCCGGAGCAAGGCGTCCCCTCGATCTTCGAGTGCCCCAATAGCTTCCGTCCCCCCGCGGGGCGCGGCGTCCTGTCGCGGCTCGCCTTCCACTTTGGCTTGGGGCAGGCGTTCTGATGCCCGCCGCCACGTCGGCGCGCCAACGGCGCTTCTGGTGGGTGGCCGCCATCCTGCTCGGGACGGGCGGTGGCGTCACGCTGGCCTACCTGCTCGCCACCGGCACCGAGCGCGGCCGCCGCTGGGTGCTCAGTGCGGCGATCTCCGGGACGAACGGCGTCTTGAACGGTCGCGGATCGCTGCGCGTGGGGGTGCTGCGCGAGGTTGGCCTAGGGCGCATCGTGGCCGAGCAGGTCAGCCTCGTAGATACCGCCGGGGTGCCCGTCGTCAGCGCCGTGTCCCTCGACGGATCCCTCGATGTGCGGGCGCTCTTCGACCGGGCGATTCATATCCGGCGGTTGTCCGTGCGCGGCCTCCGGCTCGATCTCCGCAAGGACGACGCGGGTCCCTGGAACATCGCGTACCTCATTGCGGGGGACACCGTCACGCGCCCCCGCGGGGCACCTGGCTTCGGCGACGATGTGCGCCTCGATTCGCTGGTCGTGGACGACGTACGGATCACGACGATCGCACCGTGGGCGCCGCACCCGGTGTTCACCGGGGCGGCGCGCGACAGCGTGATCGCGGTGCGCGACAGCCTGCACGACCTCGTGCCCGGCCCCGCCGGCGGCTGGCGCGAACGTCGCCGCATCGCCCTGGATCGCGTAAGGGCGCACGACGCCGTCATCGTCGATGCGCAGCGGCGCCCCGCCTCGGTGCAGCTCGACAGCCTCCGCGGCGTGATCTCCGATCCGCCGGTGCGCGTCGTGCAGGCCGGCGGCCAGTTGCGCTGGACCTCCGACTCGCTGCAGCTCGTCCTCCCCGACGTGCAGCTCCCCGCGTCGCATGGCCGCGTGACGGGAACCGTGGCGTGGAATCAGCCCGGTCCGCTGCGCTACGACGTCGTGATCGCGGCGGATGCCGGCCTCTCCGACCTGGGGTGGATCTGGGACGTGCTCCCCACCGACGGGCGTGGCACCGCCACCGTGCGCATGCGCACACTCGAGAATCCCGACGATGTGGCGTTCACCCTGAGCGCACTCGACGTGACAAGCGGAGCCTCGCGGATCACCGGTGACATCGAGGTGGTGCTCGAGCCGGCGGTCATGCGCCTGCAGGGCGTTGATCTGGCGTTCGCGCCGCTGGAGAGCGCGCTGCTGCGCCGGTTGAGCTACGATGCGCTGCCCGCCGAGATTCGGGGGGTGTTGACCGGCACGCTGGTGGCCACACAGGGTGGGCCGCTGAGTGCCTTCCGCATGGATCGTCTGGCGGCGCGCTTCACGGACGCCCGCGTGCGCGGCGGCGCGGTGTCATCCGTGGCGCTCGCGGGGACGGTGTCGATCGGCGACCGTCCGCGCGCCACGAGCATGACCGTCACCGACGCGCGCCTCGACCTGCGTTCGGTGCAGGCACTGTCCCCGTCACTCGTACCACCGCTGCCGGCGGTGGACGGCATTGTCACGGCGCGGGGGCGGATCCGCCTCGCTGACCTGTCCGCGGTGGACCTCGCGGACATGGCACTCACGTGGCGGGATGGCACCGGTACGGAGTCCACCGTGCGCGGCGATCTGCGCGCACGTTTCGGAGGCGCGTTTGCGCGCACCCCCGAGGTGCACGCCGCGCTGCAGCTCGCCCCGCTCGCGCTGCGCGCGCTGGCGCGGATCGACACCACCCTGCCGGTGCGCGGTACACTCGTGGGGGGCGTCACGGTGGACGGGCGCACGGATGCACTGGTGTGGAGTGCGGCGCTCCACGCGGTGGACGACGCACCAGGGGGGCTGGCGGCGGGCATGGTCGCCGACACCGCGGGCGTGGCGCCCGGAAATGCGGTGGTCATGCGCGGCACTGCGGCGCTCGACGGCACGGCGTGGCAACTGGCCGCCGACGGCGCGCTCGACCGGTTCGATCTCCGCCGTTGGATGGGGAGTCCCACCGTCCCGCACACGGCGCTCGATGGCCCGTGGCGGTTCGCCCTGCGGGGCGATCGCGCGGTGGCGGCGCCCAGCGCGGCCACCCCCGTGGCGACACCGCCCGTGCCGCTCACCGGCACGATGGCGCTGGGGTGGCAGCAGCGCGCCGGACGCGACTATCCGGCGTTCGACCTCACGGGCGCCGCGTCGCTCGGTGCCGATCGTCTCGTCGTCGATTCCGCCCTCGCGCACCTCGGCGGCGTGACGCTCGACGTGCACGGGGCCCTCGCGCGCGACGCGGGCGGGCTCGACACGCTGCAGCTGGCGGTGCGCGCCGATTCGCTGGGCGCGCTCCGGACGGAGATGGAGCGCGTGGCCGCGATGCTCGAGCCGGTGGATAGCACCGCGGCCGCGTCGGTCCGCGCGCTGGCCGTCGACTCGCTCGCCGGAGATCTCTCGCTCTCGGGCTACCTGTACGGCAGCCTCGCCGACGCCGGGGCCACCGCGGCCCTCGGCGCGAGCGCGGTACGCATCGGCGCGGTGCAGGTGGGTCGTCTGTTCGGATCGGTGCAGGCGGACCACGTGTTCACGCGCCCCACCTTCGAAGGCGCCGCGACGGCCGACGACGTGGACGGCCTCGGTGCGATCCGCCTGCAGTCGGTGGCCTTCCGCGTGGCGGATGCCAACCCCGACAGCGGCCGCCTCACGCTCGACGTGAGTTCGGCCCGCGACGCCCACCTCGTGGCGCGCGGGGCGTTCCAGCGCGCGCCGTCGCGGTTGGCCGTCGCCCTCGACTCCCTGCGCCTGTCCTACGCCGATGTGGTGTGGCAGAGTGCGCAGCCCATCGTGGTGCAGCAGGATTCGCTGGGCC
>JARIEV010000146.1 GCA_031127225.1 Gemmatimonadota bacterium
GGCGCGACAGTCACTTCATGGCGTTCACCTTCCAGACCGGGGCGGTGCTCTCGCGCAGCAACGTGTTTACGGTGCTGGGTGGCGAAGGGTGCGGTACCACGCTGAACGGCCTGTACATGCTGGATCACGCGCAGCACGGCGATCACCAGACGCGCGTGGAGCACGTGGCCCCGCACTGCTTCAGCCGCGAAGCGTACAAGGGGCTGCTGGACGACGCGTCGCACGGCGTGTTCAACGGCAAGGTGTACGTACACCCCGAAGCGCAGAAGACCGACGGCAAGCAGACGAACAACACGCTGCTACTGTCGCGCGAGGCGCAGATTGACACCAAGCCGCAGCTGGAAATCTTTGCGGACGACGTGAAGTGCACGCACGGCGCCACGGTAGGCCGCATCGACGAAACGTCGCTGTTCTACCTCAAGAGCCGTGGCGTGGGTGCACAGCTGGCGCGTCAGCTGCTTATGTACGCCTTTGCCGCCGACGTGCTGGAAACGATCGAGAACGAGGCGGTGAAGGAAGCGTTGGAGCAGCTGACGATGGTGCGGTTTACGGGTGAAACCGCGCACTGAGCATCATGTCAGACTTACAAGAGCTGTATCAGTCCGTCATCCTCGACCACAACCGCAAGCCGCGGAACTTCGGCGCGCTGGACGGTGCCAACCGGGCGGCGGACGGCAAGAATCCGCTGTGCGGCGACGAAGTGCACGTGGCGCTGCACGTGGAGGGGGACACCATCACCGAGGTGAAGTTCACGGGGCACGGCTGCGCCATTTCCAAGGCGTCGGCGTCGCTCATGACGGCGGCGGTGAAAGGAAAGACGCGCGCGGAGGCGGAGGTGCTGTTCGCGCGCTTCCACGCGCTGGTGCTGGGCCAGGATGCCGGCGGCGGCAAGGATCTCGGGCAACTCGTCGTGTTCTCCAGCGTGTCGCGCTTTCCGGTGCGGGTGAAGTGTGCCTCGCTGGCGTGGCACACGCTGAAGGCCGCGCTTGACGACGGCCCGATCGACGTCGTGCCATCGGTGAGCACCGAGGCATGAGCGGTAGCGTGAGCGATGCCGCCGGCTTTGTCCGGGCGGCGGCGCGGCGTGACATCGATGCCGCGGTGCCACTGGGGGTGGTGCTGCCGGATGGCCGGCGGGTGTGTCTGGTGCGCGACGGAGAGACGGTCTACGCGGTGGCGGACCGGTGTCCACATCGGGATTTCGCGATTTCCGGGGGCGATGTCGTGGCCCCCTGCGTGCTCGAGTGCCCGTGGCACGGGGCGCATTTCGACGTCCGGACCGGTGCCGTGCTCTCCGGTCCATGCACCGACGATTTGGTCACGTACGCGGTGCAGATCGCCGGTGGTGATGTTCTGGTGGGACCGCGTCGTGCGTAGCTGACCGGCAGTTGGCGGTCGCGGTCCGTGTGCCTTCGAGAGGTGGTATGACGATCAGTCCCTTGGCGCCGCGCGCCGATTTTCCGTTGCTGGCCGCCAATCCGGCGCTGCATTATCTCGATTCTGCGGCCACGTCGCAGAAGCCGGCGGTGGTGCTCGATGCCATCCGCGGGTTCTACGAAACCGCCAACGCCAATCCGCATCGGGGCGCGTACGCGCTCTCGGCGGCGGCCACCGATGCCTACCACGACGCCCGCACCACCATCGCGCGCTTCGTGGGGCTGGCCGATGCTGACTGCCTGATCTTCACGCGCGGCACCACCGAGTCGATGAACGTCGTGGCGTCGAGCTGGGGCGACACGCACGTGGGCCCCGGCGACGAGATCGTGGTGTCGGCGCTGGAGCATCACGCCAACTTCGTGCCGTGGCAGCAGCTGGCGCGCCGCACCGGCGCCACGCTCCGCATCGTGGAGCTTACCCCCACCCAGACCATCGACCTCGACCAGCTGCGCGACGTGGTTGGCGCGCGCACCAAAATCGTGGCGATCACGCATGTGTCGAATGCCGTGGGTGCAATCACCCCGCTGCACGAGGTGGTGCGCATCGTGCGCTCGCGTTCGGCCGCCGTGATCGTGGTGGACGGTGCCCAGGCGGTGCCGCACCTGCCGGTGCATTTTGATGCGCTGGACATCGATTTTTATGCGTTCAGCGGCCACAAGCTGCTGGGTCCGATGGGGATCGGCGTGCTGGTGGGGCGGCGCGCCCTGCTGGAGGCCATGCCGCCCTACCAGTTCGGCGGCGACATGATCGAATGGGTGCGCGACACCGACAGCACGTGGAACGTGCTGCCGCACAAGTTCGAGGCCGGCACGCCGAACGCGGCCGACGCGGTGGGACTGGCGGCGGCCGTGCGCTATCTCGAGGCGTTCGGCATGGCCGACGTGCGGGCGCATGAAGTGGCGCTGCTGGAGGCCGCCGAGTCGCGCGTGCGCGCGTTGCCCGGAGTCACGGTGTACGGTCCGCCGCCGGCGCAGCGCAGCGGGGTGCTGAGCTTCTCGCTGGCTGATGTCCACCCGCACGACCTGGCCACGATCCTCGACCAGCACGGCGTGTGTATCCGAGCCGGGCACCACTGCGCGCAGCCGCTCATGCGCCGGCTGGGCGTGAGCGCCACGGCGCGGGCCAGCTTCTACGTGTACAGCGACGGCCGTGACGTGGACGCGTTGATCGGGGCGCTGGCCGCCGCTCAGCTGCTCTTCGCCACCGTCGACTGATGGCGCCGTTGACGTCGGGCACGACGGCGTCGATCGCAGCGATGTATCAAGAGGCGCTGCTGGCCCATCACCGAGCGCCGCACAACCGGCGCGAGTTGGCCACGCCCAGCGGGTCGGCGCTCCGCCGGAATCCCGTGTGCGGCGACGAGATCCGCGTGATGGTGGCCGTGCACGACGGCGTGGTGGCCGATGTGGCGTTCAGCGGCCGCGGCTGCTCCATTGCCACCGCGTCGGCGTCGATGATGACCGAGGCCACCCGCGGGCTTTCGGTGGCGGCCGTGCTGGCCCTGGCCGACGCCGTGGAGCGGATGCTGCACACCCCGAGCGGCGAGGATGGCGCGCCCACGCTGCCGGAGCCGCTGGCGCCGTTGCGCGGTGTGGCCCCCTTTGCCGGCCGGCACGGCTGCGCGATGCTGCCGTGGCAGGCGCTGCGCGAGTCCCTGCGCGAGTCCGTCCGGTAACGGCGGCGGTAACGGCGGCGCTGACGCCGCAGTTGACGCCACGGCACGCACACATTCGATTGCGGCCCATGTACGCACTCGCCATTCTCCGCTATCGCCGCCCGTTCGACGAAGTCGCCCCGCACGTCGACGCGCACCGCGCCTATCTCAAATCGCTCCACGCGGCCGGGACGCTGTTGGCGTCGGGTCCGTTCGACCCGCGCGTGGGCGGTGCCTTGCTGCTGCGGATCCCGGACGACGACGCGATCGCCGCGCTGGACCGCGTGCGCGACAACGATCCGTTCACGCAGCTCTCCATGGCGCAGTATGAGCTGCTGCCATGGAACCCGGTGATCGGCCAGGACGCGCTGGACCGGCTGTAGACGGGCGGGAGGTTTACTCGCCGTCGAGCACCAGCCGCACCATCCGCAGCAGGCCGTCCACGCGGAACGGTTTTTCGATGAAGTTGGTGGCGGGGCTCAACGCACCAGGGCGCTGGAACGAGGCGCCGGTGTAGCCGGACATGAACAACACGCGGGTGTCGGGCATGAGGGCGGCCACGCGGTCGGCCAGTTCTTCGCCGCCCATGCGTGGCATGATCACGTCGGTGAGCACGAGGTCGATCGTGGTGGTGGCCGACCGTGCCGTCGCCAGCGCGTCGTACCCGTCGATCGCGGTGAGGACACGGTACCCCGCAGCCTCGAGGGCGCGGGTCGCGAGGCTCCGCACCGAGTCGGCGTCTTCGACCACCAAGATTGTTTCCGATCCGCCGCGCATGGCGCCCCGCGGCGCGGCGAGCGTGCGCTTGGCCGGCTCCGCATCCTCGGCCCGTGGGAAGTAGAGGTCGAAGGTGGTACCGACGCCAACCTCGCTGCTGGCGAGGATGAAGCCCTCGCTCTGCCGCACGATGCCGTAGACGGTCGCGAGGCCAAGGCCGGTGCCCTTGTCCCTCGCCTTGGTCGTGAAGAAGGGCTCGAAAATCCGCGCGCGCGTTTCGGCATCCATGCCGATGCCGGTGTCGCTGACCGAAAGCCGTACGTAGCGGCCACGCGGCAGCTGGGGCAGCAGGTGCGGCTCCGTTTCCGACAGGTCGATGTTACCGGTGGTCACGAGGAGCGCGCCTCCCTGCGGCATGGCATCGCGGGCGTTGACGGCGAGGTTCATGATCACCTGCTCGAGCTGCCCCGCATCAGCGACGATGACGCCGGCGCCGGGGTTCAGCTGAAAGGACAGGTCGATGTCCTCCCCGATGATGCGCCGCAGGAGCGCGTCGAGTCCGTTGGCCACATCATTCACATCGACGGCTACCCGCTGCAGCGCCTGTTTTCTCCCGAACGCCAGCAGTCGCCGCACCAGTTCGGCGGAGCGTTCGCCGGCCAGACGTACTTCCACCAGGTCATCGCGCGAGATGCCGGTGGTCTGCTCGCTCTCCAGCGCCATCTCGACGTAGACGAGGATTACAGAGAGCAGGTTGTTGAAGTCGTGCGCGACCCCACCGGCCAGCGCCCCGATCGACTCCATGCGCTGCGCCTGAAAGAGCTCGGCCTGAAGCCGCTGGCGCTCACGCTCCTGCTCACGGCGCTCGGTCATGTCGCGGAACACCAGCAGCACGCAGGGACATCCGCGCAATTCTACGCGCGAGATCAGCACGTCGACCACGACCTCGTCGGTGTCCCGCCCGATCGTGAGATCGATCCACTGCGCGTCGTGCATCGCCGCGTCGTCCGCGAAGGTGCGCACCCGCTCGTGCAGGTTGGGCGGGAGCAGCGTGGCGCACGGCGGGCCGAACGGCGGGCAGCCGGGGCAGGCGCGCAGGCGGCACATGGCCCCGTTGGCCATCTCGGGGATGAGGGTCGTGCTATCGAGCACCAGAATGCCGTCGGCCGTCCGGTCGAAGACGGCGCGCAACGCCCGCTCGGACTCGGCGAGCCGCCGTTCGGCATCGCGACGCTCGGTGATGTCCGAAAACATCGCGTACACCTGATACGGCTCGGTCTCCCCGGTGCGGAACTGGGGGATCGCGGTGATGTTGAGCCACACGTGGCCGGAATGCTCCGGGCGACGGACGCCCATCACGACGTCGTGGACGGCGCGCCCGGTGCGCAGGGCCACGCTCGCCGGGTGCTCCGCACTGGGAAACGGGGTCCCGTCCTCCCGCAGGGTGTCCCAGTCGGAATCCGACGACGCACGACCGAGCAGTGCATCGCCGGAGAGACCGAGCAGCCGCCGGGCCGCCGCATTGGCGTCCATGATCCCGCCCGTCGCGTCGTGGTACACGACCCCCTGATCCATCGTCTCGAACAGGGTGCGGTACCGTTCCTCGCTCACTTGCAGGGCCCGCGTGCGCTCCGCCACCATCGCTTCGAGATCCATGCGATAGCGGGCCAGCTCGAGGAAGACGTTCACCTTCGAGCGCAGCACCATCGGATCGTACGGCTTGACGAGGTAATCCACCGCACCCGCGGAATATCCCTTGAACTGATGCGCCTCGTCGGAGTAGGCCGCGGTGACGAAGATGATCGGCGTGCGCGCGGTCGCCGGATCGGCGAGCAGGATTTCCGCGAGCTCGTAGCCGTCCATGCCCGGCATCTGGACGTCGAGGATCGCGAGGGCGAAGCGATGCCGCAACGACGCGGCCAGCGCCTCTTCGCCACTGGTAGCCTGAATGATGCGCGCGGGGATGCCGCGGAGTGCCCGCTCGAGCGCGACCAGGTTGGCCCGCCGGTCGTCCACCGCGAGGATGAGCACCTCCTCACGCGGATCGGTGCCGACGGCGCCCGGCACCTCGGCGGGCCGATCGCTCACGGTCTGGTCACCACTCATCGCATCGGCCTTTTCTTGTAGATCCGCGCATTGTCATCGACGACCTCGAACCGGTCGGCGACCGACGTGAACGACAACGACTCCTTGTCCCCGAGGCAGAGAAACCCGCCGTTCTCGAGGCTATCCCAGAACATCTCGAGCACCTGATCCTGCAGGTCGCGGTTGAAATAGATCAGGACATTCCGGCACACGATGAGCTGCATTTCGCCGAAGGACGCATCCATCGCCAGGTTGTGCTTGGCGAAGGTGATCCGCCGGCGGAGCCGTGGTTCGATGGCGGCGGCGTCATACTGCGCGTGGTAGTACTGCGACAGCGAGGCGGTGGCGTCGGAGGCGAGATAGTTGCTGCTGCCGCGCGACACGGTGTCGAGCGGATAGATGCCGGCCCGCGCCGTCTCGAGCGCCGACACACTGATGTCGGTGGCATAGATCGTCGACCGCTCGTACAACCCCGCCTCCTCGAGGAGGATGGCCACGGAGTACACCTCTTCGCCGGTGGCACAGCCGGCGTCCCACACCTTGATATACGGCCACGTACGCAGCATGGGCACCACGTGCCGCCGCAACGCCGCGTACACGAACGGGTCGCGAAAGAGCGCCGTGACATTCACGGAGAAGTACCCGACCAGCTGATAGAACAGCGGCGCTTCGCGCAGCACGCGACTGGTGAGCTCACCGAGGGAGGGCACGTGCGCATCGACCAGAAACTGCGCGATGCGGCGCTCCACGGTTTCGCGGGCGTACTCGCGGAAATCGTAGCCATACCGTTGATGGATGGCTTCGAGCAGCAACCCGACCTCGATGCGCATGACCTCCGCGGAGGACTCCACCGAGGACTCCATCAAGACGGGAGTGACCACACTCATCGGCTGAGGAGCACGCGCAGAAGCGACAGCAGCCGGTCCTGATCGACGGGCTTCGACAGATAGTCGGTGGCACCGGCTTCAAGGCAGCGCTGGCGGTCTTCCTTCATGGCCTTCGCGGTGAGCGCCACGACCGGCAGGGTGGCGAACCCCGGCTGCGCGCGCAGTCGCCGCAGTGTTTCGTAGCCGTCGAGCACCGGCATCATCATATCAAGCAGGACGAGATCGACATCGGGATGCTCCACCAGCAGCTCCAGCGCGCGCCCGCCATTTTCGGCCTTGATCGGCTGGACGCCGTGCCCGGCGAGGAGGCGCGCCATGGCGAACATGGTCCGCATGTCGTCCTCGACGATGAGCACCTTACGCCCACGCAGCGGTTCGTTGGACTCGTGCAGGTGCAGAATGGCGCGACGGTTGTCTTCGGGGAGATCACGCACCACGCGGTGCAGGAAAAGCGCGACCTCGTCGATCAGACGTTCCTGGGAACGCACGTCCTTGACGATGATCGACTCGGCGTAGGCGCGCAGGAACAGGTCTTCGTCGGCGGTGAGTTCGCGGTTGGTGTGAATGATGACCGGCGGCAGCGCCACGTGGTCAGCCGCGAGGCGCTTGAGTAGCTCGAGCCCCTGCATGTCGGGGAGCCCGAGATCCATCACGACCAGATGGAACGGCTCGCCGCGCAGCTCGGCGATCGCCTCCTCGCCCGTACCGACTTCGGTGACGGTCACGTTTCCGTTGCCCACGATGCGCACAGTCTCGCGGCGCATGATCTCGTCGTCTTCGACGACGAGGACGCGCTTCCGGGCGAGTGCCGACGCGGCGGTGAGCCGTCCGAGCACCTCGTCAATCTGCTCGCGGCCGATGGGCTTGGACACATGTCCGATGGCGCCGAGCCGCATGTTCTGCGCGCTGTACTCCTCGACCGATACCACGTGGACCGGGATATGGCGTAGCGACATATCCTGCTTCAGCGTGTTGAGCACGGCCCAGCCGTCCATGCGCGGCAGCTGGATATCGAGCACAATGCCATGCGGGCGGTGGGTCCGGGCGAGCACGAGCCCGTCTTCGCCCGATCCCGCCACGAGACACTTGAAGCCACGCTCACGCACGTGGCCGGCCAGGATCTTCGCGAAGCGGGCGTCGTCTTCCACGATCAGGACAACGTGATCGTGGTCCGCGAGGGTGTCGCGATCGTCGGGGACGATGGGTGCCGCGATCGCCGGCGTCAGGGTGGCCGGCGCGGCAGTGGCTGGTGACGCCGTGGACGGCGCGAAAACCGAGGCGCGCGGCGCGGCGGGGCGCAGCGTGGCGCTCGTGGCGACACCGAGCGGACCGGCCAACCGGAGCGGGATGTAGATGGTGAATGTGGAGCCCACGCCGGGCTCGCTGGCGAGCTGGATTTCACCGCCCAGCAGGGCCGTGAGCTCGCGCGAAATCGACAGGCCGAGACCGGTGCCGCCGTAGCGGCGGCGATCGCCCGAGTCGGCCTGTTGAAACGCTTCGAAAATGATGCGCTGCTTGTCGGCCGGAATGCCGATGCCAGTGTCGGCCACACTGATGGCCAGCGCGTCCCGCGCCGTGAGCCCGGAGCGTGCCAGCACCACATCGGCCGGGGCCGGCGCAAAGGTGACAGTCACGCCGCCCGCTTCGGTGAACTTGAGCGCGTTGCCCAGCAGGTTCTTCACCACCTGCCCCAGCCGCTGCGCGTCGGACACGATGCGGTCGGGGGTGCCCGGGGCGATGCGCACGGCGAGCGTCAGCCCCTGCGCGCGCGCCATGTGGTCGAACTGCGACACCAGCGACCGCTGGAACTCCTCGAGATCGAGCTCCTCGGGACGCAGCTCCATCTTGCCGGCCTCGATCTTGGACAGATCGAGGATCTCGTTGATGAGACTGAGCAGATCGCTACCGCTGTCGTAAATGACCGTGGCCGACTCGACCTGCTCATCGGACAGATTCCCGGTGCCATTGTCGCGCAGCGAACGGGCCAGCAGCAGCAAGCTGTTCAGCGGCGTGCGCAATTCATGCGACATGTTGGCGAGGAACTCCGACTTGTACTTGCTGGCGAGCGCGACTTCCTCCGCCTGCGCCGCGAGCACCTTGCGGGCCTGCTCGGTTTCGGATTTCTGGCGTTCGAGCAGATCGTTCTTCTGACTCAGCTCGGTGTTGGCAAGTTCGATCTCC
>JARIEV010000147.1 GCA_031127225.1 Gemmatimonadota bacterium
GCGAT
Organism: Gemmatimonadota bacterium; assembly: GCA_031127225.1. Lineage (GTDB taxonomy): Bacteria > Gemmatimonadota > Gemmatimonadetes > Gemmatimonadales > Gemmatimonadaceae > Gemmatimonas. Next base: position 6 of record JARIEV010000147.1, read on the forward strand.
CGCTGTTCCAGCCCCGCCCGCAGGGCCACGAACCGGCCATCGCGGCGCGCAAACACGCCGGTGGGCGTCGTGATCAACACCGCCGCCTCGGCCGCCGATGCTGCCCCCCCGACGGGGCGCGGCGGCGCCACGCTGCCCATGCTGAGATCCAGCACGGTGTCGAACGGCGCGCCGGTGGCGCGCGCATAGCGCTGACTCGGACCACGCGCCGGCACGTGCAGTACTCCCGCCCGGCTGGTGCGTAGCCAGAGCTCGTCGCGGCCGTCGGCCCCGGGCAACGCCAACGCGAGGTAGACGCGGTCCTCGGGTTCCCCCGCGTAGAGATCGACGCGGCCGGCCACCCCGACCGACAGCCGCGACAAATAGTCGCCGCGCGACGACACGTACACGGCCGCTCCGCCGCTCGCCCCGGGCACCGCGCGTAGCAGCGTCACCGCCCCGCGGCGGTCGTCGGTGCGCAGCGGCACCGCACGCCAGCGGTCTCCGCCCAACCACTCCGTCACCAGCCCGCTGCTGGTGCCGACCCAGAGCGAGGGCGCGCCGCCCGCCCCCGGCACCGCGGCCATCCGCACCGCCCCTGCCGGCGAGCCCGGCACCCGCACGAAGCGCGTTTCGCTCGCATCGAGGGCGAACACGCCACCGATGCCTGCGGCGTACACCCGCGCGGTCCCGCCGACGGGGACCGCCAGCAGGAACTGGGCATCGGGCGACGCGAGCCCGTCCTTCTCGGTGTAGACGGTCCACGCGCCGCGGCGATAGCAGGCCACGCCGCCGCGTGACGACGCCACCCACAACTCAGGGGTGCCGTCGGAGGCCGTGGTGCCCATGACCACCAGCCCCAGTGGTGACAGGGCGGGCGGGAGGGGCAACGCCACGAAGCGGGTGCCGTTAAACCACGACACGCCGAACGACGACCCGACCACCACCCGATCGGTGCCGTCGATCGCGCGCGTTTCGGCGAGGCTGTAGCTCACCTCACCCTGCAGCCCGTCGCGCGTGCTGAACTCCTGCATGGCGACACCGGCGCGCGCGCGGATGAGGCCGCGGCGGGTGCCCATCCAGCGCGTGCCGTCGGCGCTGACGAGCAACGAGCGCACCTGCTGATCCGCCGACGCGGGCGGCAAGGTTTCGCGACGCCAGCCGTTGCCGGCGTAGGCGTAGACGCCGTCTTCGGTGGCGATCCACATGTGGCCGGCGGTATCCACGGCCATGTCGTAGACGGTCGCACTGCGCAGCCCGGCCCCGCGGTCGAAGCGCTGTTCGGCGCGCACGCGCAACGTACGACCGAGCGGCACCACGGCCGAGAGGTCACGCGCGGGCGCGTCGGCTTGCGCCACGGACTGCGCCACCGGCTGCGATGCCGCCGTTCCGGGCGCGAGCGGCAGCGCCACGCCGAGCGCCGCCAGCCACGCCACGCGCCGTTCCCCAGCACGCACCACCGTCATGCAAACCCCTTGGCCGCGGCGCGCACGGCGTCATCCATCAGTGGGAAGGCGGGGGCCGCCTCCTCGAGCGTATCCACCAGCAGGCGCGCAATGAGGTAATTGCGCACCGCCTTGTCGTTGGCGGGCACCACAAACCAGGGCGCCCACGGGGTGCTGCACTGCTCGAGCATCTCGCGGTAGGCGTCGGTGTAGGCGTCCCACCGGGCGCGATCCTCGAGATCCTCCAACCGGAATTTCCAGTTCTTCGTGGCATCCTCAAGGCGCGCCTTGAGCCGACCGTGCTGCTCGTCGCGCGACACGTGCAGCATGCACTTGCGGATGATCACGCCGCTGTCGGTGAGCATGCGTTCGAAGTCGTTGATGTGCGCATAGCGGGGCCGCCACACCGACTCGGGGGCGAGCCCGCGTACGCGCACCGCGAGCACGTCTTCGTAATGCGAGCGGTTGAACACCCCCACCATCCCACGGGGCGGTACCACCTGATGCACGCGCCAGAGAAAATCGTGCCGCTGCTCCAGCGACGTGGGCGGGCCAAAGGCGGCCACCTGCACGCCCGTCGGATTGAACGCGCCGTAGACGGTCTTGATCACGCCATCCTTGCCGGAGGCATCACGCCCCTGCAGCACCAGCAGCAACGCCTGCCGTCCGTCGGCGTGAAAGGCCTGTTGCAGCTCCGACAGGCGTGTGAGCAGTCCGTCGGTGGCCGCTTCCAGCGCCAGCTTGTCCACCGGGCCCGCCACCGACGCCGCCTTGGCGCCGAGCTTTACCTTCTCCCCCGGCACCACGGGGGTCAGCGTCAACGCCGCGAGTCCATCGGCCATCAACCGGTCCCGCCCACCGTGGCGGCACGCCCGGTCATCTCCTGCACCGGAATGACAAAGGCCAGCCCACGGGCCGGCGTGGGATCGTCGTCGGAAAAGGCCCCCGGCACCAGCGTGCGGAACGCCGCCACGGCGCGCGCATACGCGGCCACCTCCGTGGGCGTTCCGGCAGGATCGGGAAACTCGATCCGTCCGTGCACCACCACGCTGCGCCACGCGAAGAGCGCCGCGATGGCATCGACTTCGAACGCCACCCACGGATGGTGCGCGAGCACATCGACCTTGGTGCCGTACTGCGTGCGGCCATACACGCAGCCGTCGCGGTACACGTAGTGGATGGGCTCGATGTCCACGCGGTCGCGGAAGGTGAACGCAAGCCGCCCCACCTGCTGCGTGAGGAGCAGCGCCTCGCACTCGGCGCGGTCGAGCGTGTGAAAGTCAGGCTGGCTGGTCATGCGCCCTCCGCCGGCTCGTACGGCTCCATGTGGATCAAGACCCCCATCGCCGCCGGCACCCGCCGGCGGATGGCGGTTTTCACCATCCCTGAAAGAATGTGCGCGTCGTGGAGCGAAAGCGCAGGGTCGGCCTGCACGTGGATGTCCACGTAGAACGCCGTCCCCGTCTTGCGGACTTTGAGCTTTTCGATGGCCCGCACGCCCGGCGTGGCTTCAGCGGCCTCGGCCACCGCCGCGAGAATGGCGGGCTCGGGGGCGCGGTCCATGAGATCCCGCAGGGCGGTGCGCAGCAGCAGGGCGCCGTTCACACAGATCACGCCCGCGGCCACCAGCGCCGCCCAGTCGTCGGCTGGCTCCCAGCCGGGGCCACCGAGGAGGGCCGCCGAGATGCCGAGTAAGGCCGCCCCTGAAGTGATCGCGTCGGCGCGGTGGTGCCAGCCGTCGGCGGCCACGATCACGCTGCCGGTGGCCGCACTGGCCGCCATCACGCGCTTGGCCAGCTGTTCTTTGACCACGACGACGAGCGCGAGCACGAGCAGCGTCCACCACGCCGGGGCGTGATGCGGCGTGCGGATCTCGCGAACCGCCTCGATGGCGATGCCGGCCGCGGCGCCGAGCATGATGGCCGCGACGGTGGCAGCGGCCAGCGGCTCAGCCCGTCCGTAGCCGAAGGGGTAGAACTCATCGGGATCGCGGCTGGCGATCCGCAGCCCGGACAGCACCACTACGGACCCGATCGTGTCAGTCGAACTCTCGATAGCGTCGGCCACCAGCGCGTACGAATTTCCGACGAGCCCGGCGACGAGCTTGATCACCGCCAGCCCCGCATTGATCACCAGTCCGAGCTGCGCGAGCCGCTGGGACTGGGGAACGACCGGGGGAACAGGCAGCTGATCCGCACGCATAGCGGGGCAATCTAGCGGGACGCGCGACTGCGCGGACACCGATGGGCCGCGCGGAATTCATCATCATCTGACAATGGGGAGCCTTATGCGAACGCTGTCTCGGTTCATCATCGGCGCGGCACTCACGGTCGCGCTGCCGGTGTCGGCCATGGCCCAACGGCCGGGGGCCATCGAAATCGGCGGGTTCGGCCGCGTGACGCGCTTTGCCGACACGCTGCGCCTCGACACCGGATTGGGGATCGGCGGGCGCGCAGGACTGTACATCTACCGCAACTGGCTGCTTGAAATGGAGCTGAGCTACGCCGACGTGGACGTGACACCACCGTTCGCCACGGTGCCGGCGCAGGCCGCGCTCGACGCGGTGTCGCACACGCTCTGGGCGTATCGTCTCACGTATAACCATCCGGTGTCGGATCGCGTGAAGATGCTGGCCGGCGCCGGGTACGCGTACGATGCGTACGGACGCGCCCGCACGGTGGCCCCGCGCGGCGGTGGCCCGCAGGGGCTGCTGGGGATGCGCGTGGTGCTCAACGACCGGCTGTCGGCGCGCGTGGAGGGCACGGGCACGTACATCACGCCGGCTGATAACGACACCAAGCCGGTGCCACGCGCGGCCGCGTGGAATGTGGGCGCGCAGGCCGGGCTGAGTGTGTCGTTCTTCACGCGCCCGCCCGCCCCGCCGCGCGTGGTGCGCGACACGATGCGGATAGTCACGCGCGACACGGTGTTCGTGACGCGGCTGGACACGGTCCGGTTGGTGGGTCCGTCGCCGCGCCCGGTGGTGATCGGGGCGATCAACTTCGCCTTCAACGCGATCGACATCTCCCCCGAGGCGAAGACCGTGCTCGACGCGATCGCGGCGTCGCTGGTGGACCCGAGTAACGCCGCGCGGACGATCACCGTGACCGGCAACACCGACGCCATCGGCTCGGAGCGCTTCAACGAGACGCTGGGTCAGGGGCGCGCCGATCAGGCCAAGGCCTATCTCGTTTCGAAGGGGGTGGCCGAGTCGCGGATCCTGGCGCGGTCGCAGGGGGAGAAGGATCCCGTGGCCCCGAACACCACCGACAACGGCCGGGCCAGCAACCGCCGTGTGCTGGTGATGCTCACCAACTAGGGGGCGGCTTCAGGGCCCGGGGGCGGCCCCCGCACGAACGCCGCGTCGCGCACTCCGTCGACGCGGCGTTCGTCGTGGAGGCCGTTAGATTGCGCACCGCATGAGCATCCCGCCCCCCACCACGCCCTCCGCCGCCCCGTCGGTCACGCCGAAGCCGGCCACGCTGTCGCATCGGCTCGAGTACGCCGGCGCGCGCGTGGCGGTGTTTGCGCTGGGGTTGGTGGGGTGGCGCGCGGCGAGCTGGGTGGGCGGGCTCATCGCGCGGCTGGTGTACAAGCCCATCGGTATCCGCCGCGGCGTAGTGGAGCGGCAGATCGCCGCGGCGTTTCCGGAGCTTACGCCGGCCGAGGTTGAGCAGGTGGCGAGGCGGTCGTACGACAGCCTGGGGCGGACGTCGATCGAGACGGCCGTGCTCCCCGGCGCGTCGCGCGCGGAGGTGCTGGCGCGCGTGGAGCGGGTGGAGGGGTGGGAGCTGGTCGAGGCGGCGCTGGCCAAGGGCAACGGCTTGCTGATCGTGACCGGCCACCTGGGCAACTGGGAATTCGGCGGCGCCTACTTCGCCGCCCGCGGCGTGGCCATCGATGTGGTCACGCGCGGTATGGCCAACCCGATCTTCGACGCGTACATCACCCGCACGCGACGGCAGATCGGCATGGAGGTCATCCACGACAAGGACGCCGTGCGCCGCACGCCGCGCTCGCTGCGCGACAACCACGCGATCGCCTTCGTGAGCGATCACGACGCCCTCGGCCTGGCCAGCACCTTCGTGCCGTTCTTTGGCCGGCCGGCCAAGACGCCGCGCGGTCCGGCGGTGTTCGCGCTGCGCTTCGAGGTGCCCACGGTGTTCGTGGGCGTGCTGCGTCAGCCCAGCGGTCGCTACGCGATTCTCATCGAGCCGGTTGAAGTCGAGCGGACCGGCGACCGTGACGTGGACATCGACGCGATCGTGCTGCGCTACACGCAGATTCTCGAGCGGCTCGTGCGCGAATATCCCGCGCAGTACTTCTGGCAGCATCGGCGGTGGCGTCGTCAGCCCCCCGATACCCCGCCGCACCTGCGGGAGCCGTAGCCGTGGCCAAGACCGCGCGGAATCGCACCGGCTGGCGCCGCATTGTGCGTCTGGCCCTGCTGTCGGTCGGAGGGCTGATGCTGCTTCCCGTGCCGTTCATTCTGCTGTTCGCCGTGGTGCAGCCACCGGTCACGTCGGTGATGCTGCAGCGCGTCGTGGCCCGCACCGTGAACGGCGACCGCCCCATCTGGCCGCAACACATCACGGTGTCGCGCGCGGGGCTGTCGCCGTTGCTGCGGCGCGCCGTGCTGGCGTCGGAGGACGACCGCTTCTATCTCCACTTCGGCATCGATGCCGTGGAGATCCAGAACGCGCTGGAGCGCCGCCGACGCGGCGGCAAACTGCGCGGCGCGTCCACGCTCACGCAGCAGGTAGCCAAGAACCTGTTCCTGTGGAACGGACGCTCGTTCGTGCGCAAAGGGATCGAGGCGTACATCGCGCTGCTGCTGGAGCTGCTGCTGAGCAAGGAGCGCATTCTCGATCTGTATCTCAATCTGGCCGAATGGGGACCCAACGCCTTCGGGGCCGAAGCGGCGGCGCGGGTGCACTACGGCAAAAGCGCAGCGAGGCTCACGCGTGACGAGGCGGCGCGATTGGCCGCCATTTTGCCGGCCCCGCGCCGCTGGTCACCGAAGGGGGCGATCGCCACGCGACGCGCGGCGACGATTCTGGGGCGCATGCAGTACGCCGCACCCACCAGCGAACCGCCGGCCCCGACCCGGAAGCGCCGCCGGCGCTAGGACCGTCGCACGACGAGCACCCGCGCGCACAGCGGCCGCGTACGGGCGTGTTACGTGCCGATCACGAGCCCGCCGTCCACCGACAGCACGGCGCCGTTGATGAACGCGGCCGCGTCAGACACCAGGAAGCAGTAGGCGTTGGCCACGTCCTCGGGCGACCCCAGCCGCGCCACGGGGGTATGTCCCTGCATCGCCGCGAGCGCCGCGGCCGGCATGGCCGCCGTCATGTCGGTGGCGATGAAGCCGGGGGCGATGGCATTGACGGTGATGTGGCGACGGCCGAGTTCGCGCGCCCACACCTGCGTCATCCCGATCACGCCCGCCTTCGAGGCCACGTAGTTGGTCTGACCGAAATTCCCGTGGTGCGCCACCACCGACGCCGCATTCACGATGCGCCCGCCTCCGCGCTTGAGCAGTTCGGGGACCACGGCCTGCGTGCAGGTGTACACGCCCTTGAGGTTCACGGCGATGACGGCATCGAACTCGTCGTCCGTCATGCCCCCCGTCACGACACCGTCCTTGCTCTTGACCAGCTGGGCGTCTCGCGTGATGCCGGCGTTGTTGATCAGGATGTCGATACCGCCGAAGTGCGACACGGTGGCGGCCACCGCGGCATCAACGCTGGTGCGCGCCGTCACATCGGCCGCCACGAAAAGCGCGTGGTGTCCGTCGGCCCGGAGCGAGGCCGCCACCGCGGCACCCGCCTCGGCGTCGCGATCCCACAAGGCCACACCGGCGCCGCTCTCAGCCAGCCGACGGGCGGTGGCCCGCCCGATTCCGTTGGCGCCACCGGTGACGACGGCCACGCGTGATGCGAGGGAGATATGCATGAGGGGCAAAGCTACGGCGCCGGCGCGACCGTGCAAACCGGCCCGTGGACCATTACACTGACAGAGCGGTGGCGCCGTGGCTGCCCGTCGATCATCACTCCATGGCTTCGGCCGGGTTGCTCCATTTTCATGCGCGTTCGCAGATCCGTCACGCTGATGTTGGGGGCGTCGCTGAACGTCGCCGCCGCCATCCTTCCCGTCGCCACCGGCGCTCAATCCACTGCGCAAACGACTGCGCAAACGACTGCGCCGGCGAGTCCGCAAGCGGGCACGCCGTCCACGACCGCGACGAAGCCGAAGGCAACGTCTCAGACGAAGTCCAAGGCAAAGCCGAAGGCCAAGGCCAAGGCGAAATCGACGCGCACATCAGCGGGCACCGCCGCCGCGGGTGATTCCACGCGCAAGCGCAGCACGGGCGCGGTGGGCTCACAGGCCGGCGACCGGCATCTGGCGTTCAAGGGCACCGGCAGTGATCTCGATTCGCTGTGGCCCGTGAAGTTGCCTGCCCCGCTGCCGGGCTCGGTGCTGCCGGCCAAGCGCGTGATTGCCTACTACGGCAATCCGCTCTCCAAGCGTATGGGGATCTTGGGTGAGTTCGAAACCGAGGAGATGCTGCGCAAACTCGATCGCGAGGCGGCGGAGTGGACGCGTCTCGATCCGGCGCACCCGGCGCAGCCGGCGTTGCACCTGATCGCCATGGTGGCCAACCCCGATCCCGGGCCGAGCGGGAAGTACCGCACGCGGATGGACAGCGCGCTGATCGAGAAAGTGTACGGCTGGGCGAAGTCGCGGAACGCGCTGCTGTTCGTGGACCTGCAAGTGGGCCAGAGCACCCTCGCGCAGGAGCTGCCGTGGATCGAGAAGTTCCTGATGCGCCCCGACGTGCATCTGGGCATCGACCCGGAGTTCTCCATGAAGGCCAGCGGCGCCGTGCCGGGGCGCCGGATCGGCACGTACGACGCGGCTGACATCAACTACGCGATCCGCTTTCTCGCGAATCTGGTGGACAAGCACAAACTGCCGCCCAAGATCCTGGTGGTGCACCGCTTCACGCCGAAGGGCGTGACGAATGTCCGCAACATTAAGCTCGACCCCAAGGTGCAGTTTGTGATGCACATGGACGGCTTCGGGGCCCCGTGGCTCAAGCGGGACACGTACTACCGCGACATCAAAAAGGAGCCGGTGCAGTTCACCGGCTGGAAGCAGTTCACCAAGGCCAAGAACGACAATCCGCCCACCACGCGCGAGGCGATCTTGCGCCTCTGGCCGACGCCGCTGTACATCCAAGTGCAGTAGTGCTCTCCGGCCGATCCGGTCGCGGGGGCAGTGGTACTCGCCTGCCCCCTCTCCCCGGTTGGCCATGCATCGACGAGAACTCCTGATCGCGGCGGCGGCCGCGGCAGCCCTGACGCTCCTTCCCGGCGAAGCCCATGCGGCGTGGCTCCGCTCCGCCGTGGCCACGGGGCAGCCCGCCGTCCTGTCAGCGGCGCAGCGCGCCACGCTGGCCGCCCTGGCCGATGCGATCATTC
>JARIEV010000148.1 GCA_031127225.1 Gemmatimonadota bacterium
GCGGAAGAATCGCGACGTGGGCGTTTTCGACGCCCTGCGTTAGGGGGTGTAGTCGGGCTGGGCCGTGGACATCGGTCCGCCATCGACCACGTGCTGATATCCCAGTGCGCGCAGCTGCTGAGCGGCGGCGGCCGAGCGGGCGCCGCTGGCGCAGTACACGAGGATCCGCGACCGGGTGGTGATCCCCGGCAGCGACGGGAGGGTCTCGGCGATGGTCTGCACCGGGTGGCAGACGGCCTCGGGGAGATGCCCCAGCCAGAATTCAACTTTGGAACGGACGTCGATCACGAGGTCGACCGGCTGCTGGCGGAAGCTGGGCATGGGCGGCGGGGCAGGGGGAACGGCGACGGACATCGGGTGGTCTGATGATCCGTAATATAAGCATATACGTATGTCTGGCAAGTGCTGAGCGCGGGGGGGACGGCGCCGACGGGAGCCGTTCCCCGGCGCATCCCCCGACGATATTGTTCCTCATCCGGATCCACCCCCTCCGCACTCCCTCGGTACCTCCGCATGGCCAAGATCAAGGTTGTGAACCCCGTCGTCGAGATGGACGGCGACGAGATGACGCGCATTATTTGGCAGTTCATCAAGGACAAGCTCATCCTGCCGTATCTCGACGTTGAGCTCGAGTACTACGACCTCGGCATCGAGCACCGCGACGCCACCAACGATCAGGTCACGATCGACTCGGCCGAAGCCACCAAGAAGCACGGCGTGGCGGTGAAGTGCGCGACGATCACGCCCGATGAAGCCCGCGTGAAGGAGTTCGGGCTCAAGAAGATGTGGAAGAGCCCCAACGGCACGATCCGCAACATCCTCGGTGGCGTGATCTTCCGCGAGCCGATCATCATCTCCAACATTCCGCGCCTCGTGCCGGGGTGGACGAAGCCGATCGTGGTGGGGCGTCATGCACACGGCGACCAGTACAAGGCCACCGATTTCAAGGTGCCGGGCCCCGGGACGGTGACCATGACCTACACGCCGACCGATGGCAGCGAGCCGATGCAGTTCGAGGTCGCCAAGTTCGGCGCCGACGGTGGTGTGGCGATGGGCATGTACAACTTCAACGACTCCATCCGCGACTTCGCCCGCTCCAGCCTCACCTACGGCCTGCAGCGCAACTACCCGGTGTACCTGAGCACCAAGAACACCATCCTCAAGGCCTACGATGGCCAGTTCAAGGATCTGTTCGAGGAAGTGTTCAACAACGAGTTCAAGGCCCAGTTCGACGCGAAGGGTCTCACGTACGAGCACCGCCTGATCGACGACATGGTGGCGTCGGCGCTCAAGTGGGAAGGCGGCTACGTGTGGGCGTGCAAGAACTACGACGGCGACGTGCAGTCGGACATCGTGGCGCAGGGCTTCGGCTCACTCGGGCTCATGACGAGCGTGCTGCTGTCGCCCGATGGCCGGACGATGGAAGCGGAAGCGGCGCACGGCACGGTGACGCGTCACTACCGCGAGCACCAGAAGGGGAACAAGACGTCCACCAATCCGATCGCGTCGATCTTCGCCTGGACGCGCGGCCTCGCGCACCGCGGCAAGCTCGATGGTACGCCGGCGGTGACGGCGTTTGCCGACACGCTGGAACAGGTGTGCATCGAAGCGGTGGAAGCGGGCGAGATGACGAAGGACCTGGCCATTCTCATCTCGAAGGACACGCCGTACCTGCACACGGAGGCGTTCCTCGACGCCATCGATCGCCGGCTGCAGGCGAAGATGGCGTAATCGCCCCTCGCCGCGGTTTTTGACGAGGGCCTCAGGGGGGCGTACCATTTATGGAACGTCCCCCTTTTGAGGTCCTCATGCATTTTCTTCGCTCTCCGCTCGCCGCGACGCTGATCGCGGCCGCGGGTCTCGTCGCCGGCGGCATCGCCGGCGGCACCGCCGGCGCGCAGCGAGCGCCTGCCAAGCCGGCCGCTGCGGCCGTGCCGCCTGCCGTCACCCCGGCGGCGTACGCCGCGCTCCCATGGCGCCACATCGGCCCCGAAGGCAATCGCTTCAGCACCGCCGCCGGAATCGCGGGTGACCCGTCCACCTACTACGTTGGGGCGGCCTCGGGGGGCATCTACAAGACCACCGACGCCGGTGTGCACTGGGCCTCGATCTTCGACAAGCAGTCCGTGCTGTCGATGGGCGCCATTGCCGTCGCACCGAGCGACCGCAACGTGGTGTGGGCCGGCACCGGCGAAGCCCACATTCGCAGCCACATCTCGATCGGTCAGGGCATCTTCAAGAGCACCGACGCCGGCGCCACGTGGACGCTGATGGGGCTCGAGAAGACCGGGCGCATCGCGCGCCTGGCGATCCATCCGACCAACCCCGATGTGGTGCTGGCGTGCGCACTGGGTACGGCCTACGGCCCGCAGCAGGAGCGCGGTGTATTCCGCACCACCGATGGCGGGGCCACGTGGACGCGGGTGCTGTTCGTGGACGAGAACACCGGCTGCAGCGACCTGGCCATGGACCCGTCCAACCCGCGCACGCTCTACGCCGGCATGTGGCAGATCGAGATCCACACGTGGGGACGCACCAGTGGAGGTCCGGGGAGCGGGTTGTTCAAGTCGACCGACGGCGGCGCGACATGGACGCGACTCAAGGGGAACGGCCTGCCGGTCAAGCCGGTGGGCAAAGTGGCGCTGGCGATCGCGCCATCGCAGCCGAACCGCATTTTCGCGATGATCGAGACCGGCGACGGTGTGCCATGGAACGGTCAGGACACCGAGAGTGGGCAGCTGTGGCGCAGTGAGAATGCCGGTGCCACGTGGACGCTGATCAATCGCGATCGCAACGTGATGGGGCGCGCCCACTACTACTCGCGTATGGCTGTCACGCCCGACAACGCCAACGAGATGTATTTCCTGACCGCGTCGTATGCGCGGTCGATCGACGGCGGCCGGTCATTGACAACCCTCGGTGGCCAGGAGGCGCCGGGCGGTGATCACCATGATATCTGGATCGATCCCACCAACGCCGACCGTCAGATCGTGGCGCACGATCAGGGGTTGTCGATCACCACGACGCGCGGACGCACGTGGTTCAAGCAGCGTCTCGACAACGCGCAGATCTATCACGTCACGGTCGACAACAACATTCCGTACAACGTGCTCGGTAATAAGCAGGACGAGCCGAGCTACCGTGGGCCGAGCAACAGCCGCGTGCAGGGCGGACGTGGCGCCGGCATTACGCGCGGCATGTGGCACTCGGTGGGCGGCGGGGAAAGCGGCTGGGCGACCCCTGATCCGGTCGATCCCAACATTATCTGGAGCACGGCCTCGGGCTCGGGGATGGTGGGCGGCATCGTGGTGCGCTTCGAGGAGAATCGTCGGCAGTTCCGTAACGTTGAGGTGTGGCCGCAGCAGTCCAACGGCGCCGCCGAGCAGCTCAAGTACCGGTTCGTCTGGGATGCGCCGCTGCTGATCTCGCCGCACGATCACAACACGGTGTACACCGGCAGTCAGCACGTGCATCGCACGCGCGACGGTGGGAACAGCTGGCAGGTGATCAGCCCCGACCTCACGCGCAACGATCGCTCGAAAATGACGAGCTCGGGTGGGCTCACACCCGACAACATCGGGGTCGAGTATTCCGGCGTGGTGTACGGCATCGCCGAGTCGCCCAAGCAGAAAGGCGTGATCTGGGTGGGAACCAACGACGGGCTCGTGCAGCTCTCGCGCGATGACGGTGCCACCTGGACCAATCTCACCGCCAATCTGCCGGGAATTCCGGCATGGGGATCCGTACGGTCGATCGCCGCCAGCAAGTGGGATGCGGCCACGGCCTATCTCACGATCGACGCACACCAGGAGAACGATCGCGATCCGTACGTGTATCGCACCACGGACTTCGGGAAGACGTGGACGAAGATCGTGGCTGGCATTCCGAAGAGCATGCTCAGCTACGCCAAGATCATCATCGAAGATCCCACGCGTCGCGGCATGCTGTACCTCGGCACCGAGAACGCGATCTACCTGAGTTACGACGCCGGCGATCACTGGCTGCCGCTGCAGAACAATCTGCCGCACTCGCCGGTGTCGGGTATCGTGGTGCAGGAGCACTTCAACGACCTCGTGATCTCGACCTACGGGCGCGGGTTCTGGATCTTTGATGATCTCGCGCCCTTGCAGCAGCTCGATGTGTCGGTGCTGGAGAAGGGAGCGCACCTCTTTCCGCCCCGTGCGGCATATCGCTACCGCGGCATCACAGCGCCGAGCACGCAGTACGACGACCCGACCGCCGGCGACGATCCGGAGTACGGGGCGAGCATCAATTACTACCTGAAGGCGTCGGCCAAGGCGGCACCGACCGTCGAGATCCTCGATGCCGCTGGGAAAGTGGTCCGCACGCTGCGCGGGTCGAACGCGGCTGGTGTGAATCGTCTGGCGTGGGATCTGCGCGATGAGCCCAGCATGGACGTGCGTCTGCTGACCAGCCCGCTGTATGCCGAGCATATCGTGGCGGGCCCACAGGGGCGGACGGCGCCGGGGACGAGTCGGCTGTCGATCCTCATGCCACCGGGGCGGTACGCCGTGCGTTTGACTGTGGATGGCGCCACGCAGACCCAGCCGCTGGAGGTACTTAAGGATCCGAACAGCGGCGGTACCGACGCGGAGATTGCGGCGCAGGTCAAGGTGCTCGCCGGCATCAAACAGCAGCTCAACGAGGCCGGCGCCGCAGTGCAGCGCGTGGAATCGGTGCGACTCCAGCTGCAGCAGGTGCAGCGACTGTCCACGGATGCCGAGGTGGCTCGCGCCATCCGTGCGCTCGACGCCAAGCTGCTGGAGGTCGAGATGAAGCTGGTGGATTTACGGCAGACCGGTCAGGGGCAGGACGGCGTCCGCTTCGGGTCGATGCTGATCTCGAAGATGGGGTACCTCGCCAACGGCATGTCGAGCTCGGACTTCTCGCCAACGACGCAGCATGTCGAGGTGGACGGGATTCTGCGCGAGCAGCTGAAGCAGCATCTGGCCGCGATCGATGGCGTGCTGGCGAGCGAGCTGGCGCCGTTGAATGCGCAGTTGGATGCGAAGGGGCTGCCGAAGGTGGTGGATCGCGCGGGGCCGGCGGCGCGCATCGTACCGTAATCGCGGTCGAGCATACAAGCGCGGCGGGTCCGTACACTCGGACCCGCCGCGTTTGTTTTGGGAGTGACTTCGCGAACTACTTGGCGAGGCCCTTCACGACACCACTGAGCGCCTGCACGCGCGCCGACTCGGGACTCGCCGTAGCGTCCTTGTCGAGCTGCGCCGCCAGCGCATTCAGGGCAGACGACCGCGCGCCGCCCTTGGCTTTCTCTGCCGTGGCCAGCTGCGCCAGCACGCCGTCGAGCCACGCCTTGGGCACCGCGCTGTTCCGCGCCAGCTGGTCGGTGTAGGCGCGCGCCACCACAAACGCCGCCGGCCACACAAACTGGGGCTGCTCCTGCGCGTTGAAGTAGGCGTACTTCACGAGCTTGGCCGCCTCGAGTTCGTTCACGGACAGGTGTTCGCTGGGGGTGAGCTCCCACACATCGAGTCCGCGTGAGATTTCCGAGCCGTAGATCATCCCGTTGTACCAATAGGCCGACCAGTGACCGCCGCCCACCAGCTCCTTGGCGTCCATCGGTCCGCGATCGAAGTAGGCCACTTCGAAGGCGTGGTTGGGGTCGGTCCAGTCGAACACGTTGATGCCGCCCTGATACCAGGACTGCACCATGACTTCACGGCCCGGGATCGGGATAAGCGACCCGTTGTGCGCCACGCAGTTTTCTTGGCTCGTCTGGGCCGCGGGCAGCTTGAAGTAGCTCTTGAAGTCGAGTTTGTCGCCGTTGCGCACGAAGATCGCGTCGGCGCCCCATTCCATCTTGTCGGTGGCACGGCAGCGCGGCGAGGATCCGCCACCCCATTCATCCGAGAAGAGCACCTTGCTGCCGTCGTTGCTGAACGTGGCTGAGTGCCACGCAGACATGTTGGTGTCGGCGGCGGCGTAGAGGCGCTTGGGGTTCTTGATGTCGCTGATGTCCAGCAGGATGCCGTAGCCGCTGCACGCGCCGCCGGCGAGTCCGACGGCCGGATACGTGGTGATGTCGTGGCACTGCGTCGGGCCGCGACCCGCCACCGACGGACGGGCGGGCGCACCAGCCGGACGTTCGCGCCGGTCGCCGGCTGCGTCGCCGTGCCGCACCGCTTCCCCGAGCCCTTCGAAGATGCGTGGCGAACTCACGATCGCGGCGGCCGCGGGATTCTTGACGGGCACCTTGATCACTTCGATGCGGAAGAGCGCCGAGTTCGGGTCCACGTCGGGCGCCAGCGCCGAGCATCCCGCCAGCTCCTCGCTCGAACGCACGCCGGCCGAGCCGGAGACATAAACGTACACGTGGTCCGGATCTTTCGGATCCGTGACGAGCGTGTTGGTGTGCGAGCCGCGGCAGGTCTGGACGGTGGTGATCGTTTTGGGATGTTCGACATCGCTGATGTCGATGATGCGGATGCCGCGCGCGCGTTCCTTGCTGACCTCTGCCTCGACGCCCTGCAGGCCGCAGTCGATCCGCCCCGCCACGGCTTCCGCCGACACGAAGAGCAGGTTGCCGTAGACGGTGACATCGCTCTGCGAGCCCGGGCACACGAAGGCCGTGCGGAGCTTCGGCTTGCGCGGGTTGCCGATGTCCCATACCTGCCAGCCGCTGTAGTTGCCCTGGAACACCAAGTTGCCGCTGAAGGCCAGATCGGAGTTCTTGAGCCGCGCGTCACCGGGCGTGCTCATGTTGAGGAAGGATTCCGACGGCTTGGTGGTGGAGACGAGCTTGACGTTCCACGCCGCCTCACCGGCGTCGAACCAGCCGGCTTTCAGGCCCACGCGCGGGTCGGGTTTGGGCTGGGCGGACAGCGTGGCGGCAACCGTCGCACTACCGGCGACGAGCAGAGCACCGCTGAGCAGCGAGCGGAATGGCGTTGGCATCGGGGAGGGTGGGGGAGAGTGGAGGGGAGGCGACAGCGGAACGACGGTTACGGACGCGGGCGGGACTTGAGCAACAGTTCCATGCGGTCGATTTCGGTGCTCTGGTCGGCCACGACGTCGGAGACGAACTTGAACACGTCGTCGTCGTTCGCGGCGCCTTTGGCGGCCATCAGCTCGTCCACCATGCTGATGGCGCCGCGATGATGCTGAATCATGAAGGTGAGGAAATACCAGTCGAACGCCGGCCCTTTGGCCGCCTGCAGCGTATCCATCTGGGCCGGGGAGAGCATGCCTGGCATCATGCCGCTGCCCGCGGCGTTACCGCCCATCGTGGCCATGTCCATGCCGGCGTGATGCGCGTGGGCCATGTCCGCCATGTCACCGGCCGGCACGGCTTGCTTGCGTCGGCTTAGCCATGTCTTCATGAACGCGATTTCGTCGGTCTGCGCCACACTGATGCGCCCCGCGAGCACTTTCACCTCGGGGCCGGCTCCGTTGGCCACGGCGAAGGACGACATCGTGACGGCCTGCGCATGATGCCCGATCATCCCTTGCATGAAGGCGACATCCGCCGCGGTGTACGGCGGGATGCCGCCGTCCCGCGCGGCGAGTTGCGCGGGGGTGAGCGGGCGTGTGGCAGGACGGCCGGTGGCGCACGCGCCGAGCACGAGCAGGACGGCGACAGTGAGACCGTGGCGGATGACGGGTGGTGTCACGGGCAGCTCGACGGATAGAGAATTGCGCGGCGTTGGGGCAAGCCGCGCTCGTGGACGGTCGTGCACTCGGTCAGCGTGGCGCGGCCGCGCACAGATGGCGCATCGCGACATCGGCCAGCGAACCCTTGAACGATGGACCGAAGCCGGGAATCTTCACGACCTTGTGCATCCCCACTTTCGTGCCCGCAGTATCGAGGTAGTACCAGCTTTCTTTCGTGGCCACGGTCTGTTTCGCGCAGTTGTACATCGCGATCGTGCGCGAGCTGCGCAGGTCGCCCGCGGAATGCTTGAGCGGTGGCTGGAGCGCAACGCGCACGGTGGCGGTCACGATGCCATCGGCGCGTGACACCGACCGGGGCTCGAGGAAGACCGGCGTGCCGATCGAGGTCTGGCCTATCTCAGTGAGTCGCTGGGCGGCCGCGGCGGGGGCCGTCGCGGCCAGCAAAACGAGGGCGAGTGCGAGCACCGGCGGAGTAGGCATCGGGCGGACCCTAAGGGGAGCGGAGCGCGCCGCCTCAGCGGCGACGGGCGGACGAGTCGGGGACAAACGTAAAGGGTAGCTGCATCACCTGCTGGACGATCTTGCCCTTCCGGACGGCCGGTCTGAAGCGCTGTTCGCGTACAGCCCGCCGGACCGGTTCGATGAGCGAGCGATGGGATGCGGTGATGATATTGAACGTTTCGATGACCGCCTCGCCGTCCGTATCCACCACGAACTCGGCGAGGAGATCGCCCGGCGCCAGGGCGTCGAACAGGGAATCCGGATAGACCGGTCGCACGATCGCCGCGGAGTCCACGTGGGCGGCCACGTCGACGTCCGCCGCCGTGAACACCTGCAGCTCCTCGATGAGCTGGGCGATCCGCGCAGCGGGCGTGGGCTCGCCCGCTTTGCGTTTCTTTTCCCGGAGCTCTCCACGACGCGACCAGAGCAGAATCGTACCGCAGCTGCTGCTGACGCGCTGATTGCCGAGGAATTCTACGGGGACGGCGGCGGGACCGTTGTAGACCTCGATCCCCTCGAACGAGTTCGGGTCGACCGAGTCGAGGTCGAACTCGCCGGCGAAAAGCGCTTGGCCGTCCAGCCACACCAACGGGGCACACCGGTTGCCACGGATGCGCACCCGGTTGTCGAAGCCGCGCGTCTCGATGCGGATGCCCG
>JARIEV010000149.1 GCA_031127225.1 Gemmatimonadota bacterium
ACCACGCGGCGTGGCTGGCGCAGCAGGGTCGCCCCTTCGGCAAGGAAGCGGCGATGGCCAAGCTCTTCTGTTCCGAACTCGCGATGCGGGCCACGATCAAGGCCATTCAGATCCACGGCGGCTACGGGTACACCAAGGACTACCCGGTCGAGCGGTTCATGCGCGATGCGAAGATCTGCGAGATCGGCGAAGGGACCAGCGAGATCCAGCGGATGGTGATCGCGCGGCATCTCCTGAAGGGTCTGATGGACTGAGTCGTCGAAACGGACGGTGCGGGGCGATTGCGGGGGACGTTCGGTCCCGTGTACACTTCCTGTGTAGTCCGTTTTGGCAGGACCCTGTATTTTCCGTAGCCGTCGCTTTCGGCGCCGGCGGCCCGTGCGACTCACGGGCCGTTTGCGTTCGTGGTGGGGGCGGATCGGCGCCAGCGTGCAGCCATCCGACGCCCATCACACGTCCCACCGCACGACACGCCCTGTGTGTCGATCGCGGGTGATCGCGTTTGTCCTGACGCCTGCGCCTCCCGCCGCTTACTGAGCGCGGGACGGTCCGCGGCTTCGGGCGCGACTCGCCCGACCGATCAGTTGTGCTGGCTGGGGGAGCCCCGTGACGTCGTCCGTGTCGCCGCCCAGTGGCGCGCTCGGGCAGTCCCTGTTCGATCACCGTGTTCGTCGCCGCATCGGTCCAGTGGAGTCGCCACCGCCGAGGCGCGCGGCACGTCATAATGAAGCGAGAGATCCTGGTGAACGCGACGCCGCGCGAGACGCGCGTCGCCATTCTCGAGGACGGCCAGTTGGTGGAGTTGCTGGTCGATCGGCCTGATGCGCGTCGCATGGTTGGCGACGTCTATTTGGGCAAGGTCGAGGCGGTACTCCCCGGCATTCAGGCTGCCTTCGTGAACATCGGAACCGAGAAGTCTGCGTTCCTCCATGCCGCCGATGTGGTGGTGGAGGACGCGCCGGTGTCCGACGATGAAGATGACGACGAGGACGAGTCGGGAGACGATGCCGCGAACGGTAGCGCCGGCGGCGGTCGTCGTGGTCGCCGCGAGGTTCGTCCGATCCAGGATCTGCTCAAGCGCGGCCAGGACATTCTGGTGCAGATCACCAAAGAGCCCATTTCGACCAAGGGGCCGCGCGTCACCGCTCAGGTGTCGCTGGCGGGGCGCTTTCTGGTGTATATGCCGTTCGCGTCCAAGGTCGGTGTGAGCCGCAAGATCGACGAGCGCTCGGAGCGCCAGCGGCTGCGCGCGATGGTCTCCGAGATGCTCCCGGAGGATGTCGGTGGCGTCATCATCCGGACGGTGTCGGAAGACGCGACCCGCGAGACGTTCGAGCGCGAGCTCAACACGCTGATCAACAACTGGAAGCGCATCAAGCGCAAAACGCAATTCACGCGGGCGCCGGCCCTTGTTCATCGCGAGACGAACGTGACGCGCGGACTCGTGCGCGATCTGTTCAGCGCGAAGGTCGAGGGGGTGACCGTCGACTCGCGTCAGGTCTTCAACGAGATCACCGAGTATCTCACCGGTATCGCCCCCGAGCTGGTGGAGCGCGTGAAGCTCTACGAGGATACGGTGCCGCTGTTCGACAAGGCGGACATTGAGACGGAGATCCGTGATCTGTTCAAGCGCCGGTGTGACTTGCCGAGCGGCGGGTACCTGATCATCGAACCGACGGAGGCGCTGGTCTCGATCGACGTCAATTCCGGCCGGTTCACCGGGACGGGCAAGCGCGACCCCGAAAAGACCATCCTCAAGACGAACACTGAGGCCGCCCGCGAAATCGCTCGTCAGCTGCGGCTGCGGGACGTCGGCGGCATCATCGTCTGCGATTTCATCGACATGGAAACGCAGGGGAATCGCGACAAGGTGATTCACGAACTGCGCACCCATCTCGGGCGGGATCGGGCGCGCACCAAGGCCCACGCGGTCTCGGACCTCGGGCTGGTGGAGATGACCCGCCAGCGCGTGCGTCAGAGCCATTGGCAGAGTATGACCGAGTCCTGTCCGACCTGCAGTGGGACGGGCCGTGTCTTCACTCCTGAAACGATCGTCCGCCGGACCGAGCGGGCGGTGCGACGGATGGCGGCGGAGGGGCGGCGTGAGCCGGTCATTCTGCGGCTCCATCCAGAGGTGGCGTTGCACGTGCTGGAGCAGGAGCACGACTTCGTGAAACGACTGGAAAAGCTGGCTGGTTTTCCGCTCGAGTTGCGGGACGATCCGCTCCTGCGCCCCGATGAGATGAAATTGGTGATGCGGGGTGCCCAGCGGGATGTCACCCAGCAGTACGCGTTGGCCTGAACCACGTCCGACCACACGTTCCCACTCGCGCCTGAGGCTGGTCTTGGGTGCTTGACAGCTAAAGCGAAGCCGGGTAAGCTTCTAGGCTACGTTTGAAGCCTGCAGAATACGATTTAACAGATAGAGCCATGAGCTACGCGATCATTCGCACCGGCGGCAAGCAGTTCCGTGCCGAGCCGGGCAAGTCCCTCAGGATTCCCTCGCTGCTGGGCGAGGCCGGCACGGCCGTCGAGTTCAACGACGTCCTTATCGGCAACGACGGTAGCGGTGTCCGCATGGGCGTGCCTACGCTCAGCGGGGCCAAGGTCACCGGCGAGATCGTGAAGCACGGCCTCGATGACAAGATCATCGTCTTCAAGTTCAAGCGCCGGAAGAACTACGCCCGCAAGCAGGGACACCGGCAGAAGTTCACCGAAGTCCGCATCAACGAAATCACCCTCGGCTGATCGCCGGCGGCGTGCCGTTCCGGCACGCTTCCTCTTAGGAGTTACGGGATATGGCACATAAGAAAGGCGTCGGCTCATCACGCAACGGCCGTACTTCGAATCCGAAGTACCGCGGCATCAAGAAGTTCGGTGGTGAGTTCGTGACGGCCGGCAACATCATCGCCCGCCAGTGCGGCACCAAGTGGCATCCCGGCAGCAATGTCGGCATGGGCACGGACTACACGATCTACTCGCTCGTCGATGGCGTCGTGCAGTTCCAGCACCACAACAAGAAGAAGTACAAAATCAGTGTCCTCCCGGTCGAGTTCGTCGAAATCACGAGCGAAGAGACGGTCGAAGCCTGATCGAGTTGCATCTGTGGTCCACGAAGCCCCCGCCCAACGCGGGGGCTTCGTGCGTTCCGGAACGCAACTTCCGGCGCGCAGTCCACGTAGTCTCCCGATAGTCATTCACTCGCAGCGGAGGATGTCGTCATGGCGCTCTGGAACAAGGTCAAGCAGGGAATCGACAAGGCCGGCAAGGCCGCGCAGGACGTGTTCGACGAAGGGAAACTGCGGCTCGACGCCTATCGCGCGCGCGAACAGGCCGACAAGGCGGCCGAAGCGCTGGGGTACGCGGTGTTTCGTGCGGTCGATGCCGGCGGCGAGTTGGCCGCCGATGTGCGTGAGCGGCTCCTCACGTCACTGCGCGCACAGGACGCAGACGCGCGCCGACTCGAGGCCGAGCTCGCCGCCGCGCGTACCATGCATGCGACCGGCGAGCCGACGCCGACAACGAGCGCGCCCGCGGCGCCGGCCGATCCATCGATTGACCCTCGCGGCTAATTCCGTGGGGTACACGGGATGGCCCCGGCGTTCACCCGCCAGTGAATGCCGCGCGTAGCGTTGCCGGAACGTCCGTGCAGAGGCCGTCCACGCCCCATGAGGCCAGCACGCGCGCATGCGCGGGATCGTTCTCGGTCCACGCAATCACCTGGATCCCGTCGGCGTGTGAGGTGCGCACCAGCGCCTCGTCGATGAGTGACGCATGCTGCCACAGCGCCGTGGGGGCCGCAGGGCGGAGCAGGGCGGCGAGATCGACGGGGTACAGGTCGGAGAGTACCCCGATCGGCGTACCCGGGCGCAGGGCGCGCACCTGGACCGGAATGCGATGGTCGAACGCGTGCACCGCCGCGGACGAATCCGGATACCGGTCCAGAATTGCCGCGACCGCCTGCTCCACGCCGGGGGCTTTGACCTCCACGTACACCGTGACGCGACCGGCGACCAGCTCGAAGACCTCCGTCAGGAACGGTAGGGGGTGCCCGCCCTCCAGCCGCACGAGGCGGAGCTCCTCGCTCGTCATCTCGCGGATGGCGCGCGGGCGGGCGCCTTCACCCGTCGTTGGACGGACGATCGGATCGTGGTGGACGATGACATGGCCATCCGCCGATCCGTGGACATCGAGTTCGATCCCGTCGGCGCCCTGCTCGATGGCCAGCGCGAACGCGGCCAGCGTGTTCTCGTGGCACTCGCGCGAAGCGCCGCGATGCGCGATGATGTCGGGAATGTGCACGCTTGATCTCCAGCGCTCGTGAGACGACGCTCGCCCCCGGGTAGAGGCGTAGCATTGGCGGTCGGCCGACGTACCCCGGCACGCTCCTCGGGAGGACTCTTAACAATAAGCGAGGGCTCGCGTCCAACCGATCGACGCGTATGAGCCATGTCGAACAGCAGGATGAGGTGGCGCATGACGCCACCCTCATTGACCGGTGGAAAGCGGGTGACGAACGGGCCGCCACGGCGATCGTGGAGCGGCACGCGGGGGCGTTGGCGCGTTTTGCCGGACGGCTCGGCGTCGAAGAGGACGTGGACGAACTCGTGCAGGACACGTTCGTGCGCGCCTTCGCCGCGATGTCGTCCTTCCGGTCGGACAGCTCGCTGCGCACCTGGCTGTTTACGATCGAGCGACGGCTGGTCATCGACCGCCGCCGGTCGAGCGCGCGGAAGGGACGGACCGTTGAGATCGATGACACCCATGCAATGTCAGGGTACGACGCCTTGGACGCGCTGGTCGCCGACGAGGCTGCCCGGCGGCTGGCGACGGCGATGGGCAGGCTGACGCGTCTGCAGCGGGAGGTGTTCATGCTGCGCGTG
The DNA here is from genome assembly GCA_031127225.1 of Gemmatimonadota bacterium. GTDB lineage: Bacteria > Gemmatimonadota > Gemmatimonadetes > Gemmatimonadales > Gemmatimonadaceae > Gemmatimonas. The sequence continues at coordinate 4,884 of JARIEV010000149.1, forward strand.
CAGGAAGGGCGAAGCTACAAGGAAATCGCGGAGATTCTCGACAGCACCGAGGGGTCTGCGCGGGTGCACTACCACAACGCGATGCGTGCCGTGAAGGAGTTTCTCCATGACTGAGTGCCGAAGCCCCGAGTATCAGGACCTGTTGCCCGATCTGGTGGCGGCCACGCTGAGTGACGTGGAGTCCGCCGCCGTCACAGCGCACCTGCGGACGTGCGTCCCGTGCCGGGAAGACGCCGATCTCCTCCGTCGCGCCCGTGCGCTGCCGGCGCCTCCTTATGTCACGATCGATGTGGCGCGCATCGTCGCCGCCCTGCCGAAGCCGGTGCTGACGCTGCATCGTGAGCCGGTGCCAGCGGCCGCGAGGCGCCCGAACCGGTGGTCGGCGTCGGTGTGGCAGGTGGCCGCCGCTCTCGGCGCGATGGTGGTCGGTGGCGCGTCGCTGGTGGTCACCCGCCGGATGCCGGGGACTGTCGTGGCCAGTCGGTCGGGTGCAGCCCAGCTCGCCGAGGTCGCCGAGAGCGCGTTGGCGCGCGCGCCGTTGCCATCGGGTGGCCGCGTGTCGCTGCCGGAGAGTGTGGCGTCCCGTGCTCCGGCCGTTGCCGGGGTGCCGGGCGGACGGGTCTCCGTGTCGTACGGTGACCTTGGCGACTACTCGGCGGCGGAACTGCAACGCATGCTGGACCGTCTCGAGGAGTGGGATGGCGCGAGTTCGACTGAACCCCTGCCGGCGCTCCCCGTGGTATCCACTCCAGGAGGTACGTCGCGATGACGTGGAAATTCTACCGCACGCTGCTGGTCCTTGGCTGGTCGGTGATGGGGGGAGTGCCCTTGGTCAGCCGTGCTCAGGGGGGGCCGCCGCGCGTCGGGGAGATGCGGGGGGACGCACGTCGGATCGAGCGCGAACGGGAGGTGCTAGAGCGACGCTTCCACGAGCGGGTGGATGCCATCGTCAAGCAACGCCTGCGATTGACGGACGAGCAGCATCTGAAACTCCGCGACGTCGCGTCGCGCACCGAGGAGGCTCGGCGCGCGCTGCGCCGGGATGAACTAACCACCCGGATGGCGCTCCGTCGCGAACTCGTCGCGAAAGACCGGGCCGACGAGACCAAAGTGGCCGATCTGCTCGATCAGGTACCACGACTCGAACGCCGCAAACTCGATTTGCTCGAATCGGAGCAGCGGGAGTTGGCGAAGTTTCTCAGTCCGGTGCAGCGCGCCCGCTATTTCGGCCTGCAGGACGAATTACGGCGGGGGATGCACGAACTGCAACGGCGACGGATGGGGGGCGTGGACTCCGCCTCGCCCGGGACCGATGGCCGCAGCATGCGGCGCCGTGGTGACGTACCGCCGGCGGGGTGAGTGCGGCGGGTGCGCGGTCTCCGGATCGATGGCCTCGATTCCGCGCGAACGACGAGGGCGGCGCCCCGTGGCGTCGCCTTCGTCGTTCGTGTACACTTGTTCTTCCTCCGCAATGTGGTCGCGGTGGATCGTAGCCCAGATGGCGGAACTGGCAGACGCAGGGGACTCAAAATCCCCCACTCGCAAGGGTTTCCGGGTTCGACCCCCGGTCTGGGCATGTGCAATCCGAATGTTGTGCGCGATGTGTGTCGGTGTGCGGGGTGACGTTGTCGCAGGCGGTGAACGGGATTAGTATGGCGTTGGTCAGTGTGGTCGTTGGGGGATGGTGTGCCTCCGATGGGGTGTAGCTCAATGGCAGAGCACTCGACTGTTAATCGAGCGGTTGTAGGTTCGACTCCTACCGCCCCAGTTTTTTCGTGATACCCGCGACGCCCGGCCTCCCCTCGGAGGTCGGGCGTCGTGCGTTGCACTAGTCGTCGCTTGCCGCGCCTGCCGTCCGGCGCCTAGCTTCACCTATTCTGCGCGACGTGGTCCGCGTTCGTGACCGCGTCGCGCCGACGTTTCCTCTTGCGCCAATTGTGTCCCATGCCTCTCGCGATCCAGCTCAGCCACGCCGTGCCCTCCGCGGTGGATTCACCGCTTTTGTCGATCGTCTTGCCGCAGGACCCAACGCTGGATCCGGCACTCCGTGACATCGACGCGGCGCTCGGCGGCGCCATTGGGCGGTCGATCGGCCGTCGTGACTTCCGCGGGATGCGCGATGAAACGATGCTCTTCGTGGGCGGCGACACCGGCGCGCAACGCGTCCTGCTGGTGGGACGGGGCAGCGCTCCCCTGTCGCGTGCGGGCGCGCGCCGCGCAGCGTCGATCGCGGCTCGTCAGGCCGGCAAGATCGGCACGGGCGCGATGCATCTCATGCTCCCCGACGCCGACGCGGAGGCCATCGAAGGGCTCGCCCTGGGCGCTGCTGCCGGCTCGTGGTCGTATCCTGATCTGCAGACGCAACCCGCGGAACGCGATCGGCGGGCACGCCTCGAATCCGTCACCGTGCTCGGTGCCGACACCGACGCGGTCCGCGAGGCCTTCGCGGCCGGCGTGGCGGTGGCCGAGGGGCAGGCGATCGCGAAGCGCCTCGGACAGATGCCGGGAAACGTCTGCACGCCGGACACGTTCGTCGAGGTGGGCCGTGAGATCGCCGCGCGTCATGGGATGACGATCACCGTGCTTGGCCGCGCCGAAATGGAAGCTGAGCACATGGGTTCGTTTCTCTGCGTGGCGCAGGGGACGCCGGAGGAGCCGCGACTGGTCGCGCTCGAGCACCGCGGTGGCGCGCCGGATCAGCAACCCGTGGTGCTGATCGGCAAGGGGCTGTGCTTCGACACCGGCGGTATTTCGATCAAGCCCGCCCCCGAAATGGAGTGGATGAAGTTCGACATGATGGGGGCTGCCGGGGTGATGGGCGCGATGGAAGCGATCGGCCGTCTCAAGCTTCCCATCAACGTGGTGGGCATCATCGGGTCAACGACCAACATGCCTTCCGGCACCGCCGTGAAGCCCGGCGACGTCGTCCGCGCTTCCAACGGCAAAACCATCGAGATCATCAACACCGACGCTGAGGGGCGATTGGTGCTGGCCGACCTGCTGGTGTTCGCAAAGCGTTTCAAACCGGCGCTCGCGGTCGATGCGGCCACCCTCACGGGTGCGATCGTGATCGGCCTCGGGCATAACGCGGTCGGTGTGTTTGGCGCGCAGCAGTCCGCGGTGGACGAGGTGCTCGCAGCCGGCAAGGCTGCGGGCGAACCCGGATGGCCGCTGCCGCTGTGGGACGAGTACAAGGAGCAGATCAAGTCCGACGTGGCTGATCTGAAAAACACCGGGGGGCGCGCGGCCGGATCGATCACGGCCGCACTGTTTCTGCAGGAATTCGTCGACGGCTATCCGTGGGTGCACCTCGACATTGCAGGCACGGCGTATTCGCAGGCCGATCTGGGCTGGATTCCCAAGGGCCCTACGGGAACGCCGGTCGGCACGTTCGTTGAAATCGCACGGGCGCGCGCGCGACAGTGATTCGTGGCCAGTGGGGACTGATCGCGGCGTTGCTGGCGATCTTGTCGGCACCGGACGCGCTCGTGGCGCAGGTGCGTCCGGATTCGGCTCGGAAGGATACCGTTCCCGTAAAGGTCCCGGTCACGGTGCCCGCACCAGCGCGTGCGCCGGTTGCAGGTGACACGACAACGAAGCGGACCGTGGCGAGCGACTCCGCGGTCTTCGCGCGCGAGTCGGCGCGGACAGACAGTCTGGCGCGTCTCATCGCCGCCGATACCATCAAGGCGCCGATCGCGCGTTTCGAACAGCCTGGCGATTTCGAGACGGTGCCACGGCTGCGGTGGTCACGTGCGGAAATCCTGTCGTCGGGCGCCGTGAACCTGGTGGATCTGCTGGAT
>JARIEV010000150.1 GCA_031127225.1 Gemmatimonadota bacterium
GCGACACGGTGTACGCGCGCGCACGGCAACGGCTCGTGGACAGCGTGGGCCCGCAGCTGCGCACCTATCCCGACGGCTGGACCCGGCGCGTGGCGCTCAACAACGCCGTGTTGCTGTCACGGCGCGTGTACGCCGAACGCCTCGATCACTTCGACTCGGTGTACGTCGCGGAAGGGCACAATCTTCGGCAGGCCATTCAGCGCATCATCGCCCTTCAGGCAGCAGCACAAACCGCGCGCGATTCGTCTCGGTGAGATACCGCGTCGCCGCCGCCGCGAGCGCGCCGGATGACAGCCCTGCGATCAGCGGGTCTTCGGCGCCGACGGTGCCTAAGTCGTCGCCGTATTCGAGCCGTGCGCGGAGGGTGCTCAGCCAGTAGCCGTTCTGCTTCCGCGCCACCTCCAGCTCCCGTCGCTGCTGCTCGCGCACGCGCTCCACTTCCGCCGCGGTGGGTGGCACGCGGCGCAGTGAATCCAGCTCCTGCTGGACGGCCGCGAACATCGCGTCCGCCTTGTCCGGCGCCGATCCGTAGCTGATCACCACCTGCCATTCCGCGCGCGGCTGGCGCGCGAACTGTGTGTTCACGCTCACCGAATACGTGCCCCCCAGCGACTCGCGCAAGCGATCCAACAGGCGCATCTCGAGCACCTCGCCCACCGACGACAGCAGGTACGATTCCTCGCGGCTCCAGCGCCCCTCGCCGGCCAGCACGATCGCCGTCTGGCTCTGCGGCGCGATCCCTTTGCGCACCGTCTTGTCGATGCGGCCGCTGAACATCGCCGGACCCACGTCACGGAACGTTTCACGACGCCCGCCCGCCGGCAGCGGCGCGAGCCACTGTTCCACGAGCGGCTTGAGCACGGCCAGATCGACGTTGCCCACGAACAGGAACGTGAAGTCCCCCGTGTCCGCAAAGCGGTCGCGGTAGATCGCCAGCATCTCGCGCAGATCGAGCTCCTGCAGCATCGCCACCGACAGCGGGCGCACGCGCGGGTGACCGCCGCCCAGCGTCATCTGCACGGTATCGCTGAACACCGCCGCCGGGTTGGCGTCTTTGTTCTTGAGCACCTGCTCGAACTGCTGCAGGAGGGCCTTGAACGCCGACGTGTCCGCGCGCGGCGCCGTGAGGCGCAGCCACGTGAGCTGCAGCAGCGTTTCCAGATCTTTGGGTGAGGCGCGCCCGCTCACCCCTTCGCTGAGGTCGGAAATCACCGCCGTGGCCGACGCCACTTTGCCGGTGAGTTTCTTGGTCAGATCAACCAGCGAATAGTCTCCCACGCCGCCGCGCTCGAGCACGGTGGTGGTAAGCGACGTCTTGAACACGTCGCGGTCGGACACGAGGCTCGCGCCGCCGGGGCTCCAGCCGCTCATCACGATCTGGTCGGCGGTGAAGTCGGTGGGCTTCACAAACACCTTGATGCCGTTCGAGAGCGTCCACTCCGTGAGGTCCAGCGACGCCACCTTGCGCTCCGACACCACCCGGCCTGTCGGCGGCGCCGCGGCGACCAACGCGCCCGCTGTCACCGTTTCCACCCACGGCGCAATCGCGGCCGCGTTCACCGTGCCGAACACTGCGCGGATCTCCGCCTCGGTGGGCACCCGCAGTCCGTCTTTGTCGGGCAGACTCACCGTCACCACCCGATTCGCCTCACCCACCCGGTCGGCGCCCAGCGCGTTCACCTCGGCCAGCGTGACCGTGGGCAGCAGGCGCTGCATCGCCGCGTACTCGAACGCGATGCCCGGAATGGCCTCGCCCTCCAAGTAATTGCCGATGTACTCCTCCACAAACGCCTCCGACGGCGTCTTGTCGCGCTCCTGATACGCCCGCTCGTAGCCGCGCAGCGTGTTCACCGTGGCGCGCGCCAGTTCGGCCGGGAGAAACCCATGCTGCCGCACCCGCTCCGCTTCGATGAGCACGGCGCGCAAGGACTCCAGCAGTTGCCCTTCCTTGGCGCGCGCATCGAGGGCGTAATACGCGCTGTTGCGCACGAAGCTCCCGCCGCCGGCGCTGGCACCCACGAACGGCGTCTCCGGCTTCAGCGCGAGTTCGCCAAGGCGCTGATTGAGCATCTGATCATACAGGCGCTCCAGCAGATCCTGTCGCAGATCACCGACCGTGCGGGTCGTGCGCCCGGGGCGCTTCCAGAGCACGCCCACCGACGAGGCCGAGAGTTCCTTGTCGGTGGCGATGGACACCAGCGTGGAGTCGTGGGTGGGCACCGCGGCGGTCACGCGCCGGCGTGCCCCGGGACGCGCCGGGATCCGGCCAAAGGTGGAGCGCACCAGCGCCTCCAGTCGCTTGGGGTCGGCATCGCCGACGGCTACGACGGCCATGAGATCCGGCCGGTACCAGTCGCGCCAGAAGCGCTTGAGCGGCGCGGGATTCGCGCCCTCGAGAATCTCCGGCTTGCCGATCGGCAGGCGGTCGGCGTAGCGCGAGCCGCGGAAGATCACGGGGAACTGCTGGTCGCGCAGCCGCTCGCCGGCGCCGAGGCCGGTACGCCACTCCGCCAGCACCACGCCCCGTTCGGCCACCACCTCGGTGGAGTCGAAGAGAATGCCGCCCGCCACATCACCCAAAAAGCGGAAGCTCTTTTCCAGGATACCGGCGCTGTCGGTGGGTACCGGTAGGATGTACACCGTTTCGTCGAAGCTCGTGAAGGCGTTGAGGTCGGCGCCGAAGCGCACGCCGATCGACTCGAGGTATTTCACGATGTCATTCTTGGCGAACGACGTGGTGCCGTTGAACGCCATGTGCTCGATGAAGTGCGCCAGCCCGCGCTGATCATCGTCTTCCAGAATCGAGCCCGCATTGACCACCAACCGTAGCTCGGCGCGCTGCTCCGGTTTTGCGTTGCGCCGGATGTAATAGCGGATGCCGTTGGGCAACGTGCCGATGCGCACGGCCGGATCACGGGGGAGCAGCGCGGCGAGGGCGAACGAATCGGTGGGCGCGCGGCGCGCCGGCGCACGTGGCGCCGACGTGCGTTGCGCCCATGCAGGGAGAACGGCGAGGGCCAACAGTAGCGCGGCCGCCGACAGCGGTTTCAGAAACGACACGGAATCCTCGGAACGATGCATGATGAACACGGTGCGATGGGACGGCTCACGGTGTGGGGAAGCGGCCGCGCAGCAGTGCGCGCAAATCCAGCGGGGGCGCATCGCCCCGCGGGGCCGGCAGCGCCGGCGGCATGGCTTCGCCCAGAGTGACCCGTTGCATCGTGGTGCGTACCCCGGGGTCGAGAAAACGGGACAGCTGGCTATATGCGAAATCGGCGCCGGTACGTGTGGCGTAGCTGTGCAGCGGATACGTCACGTACAGCTGGTCGCGCGCGCGGGTCATGGCCACGTAGAGCAGGCGCCGCTCTTCATCCACCTGTGCGTCGTCGTGGGCGGCGCGCGCCATGGGGAACACGCCGTCGGAGGCGTGGATCACGAACACCACGTCCCATTCCTTCCCCTTGGCCGAGTGAGCCGTGGAAAGAATCAGCGCGTCGTCCTCGTCGGTGCTTCCCACCGCCAGATCCTGCGTGTTGGCCGGCGGCTCGAGGGCGAGCGCGGACAGGAAGGTGCTGCGGTCGGGGTAGCCGGCGGCGATGATCTCGAGCTGGTCGAGATCGGCCAGGCGCGGCGGCGCGTCGTCGTAGGTGGCCTGCAGGATCGGATCGTACAGCTGACGGCACAACCGGATGGATTCGGCGGGCGCATGTGGCACGTTGCTGCGCTCCACGCGCCGCATGCCGTCCAGCAGGGCAGCGAGGGCTTGCAGCGCGGGGCGCGCCCGCGACGGCGCCTTGGTGGCCCCCAGCGCCATCGGCTCCCAATTGTGGTGCATCAGCAGCTCCACGGTGGCGCGCGCGGTGGCGTCTCCAACGCCGGGGAGCAGCCGCAGCAGCCGGTACCAGCTCACCTCGTCGCGCGGATTCTCCAGTACGCGCAGGAAGGCGAGGAGGTCCTTGATGTGGGCCGCTTCGAGGAACTTGAGGCCCCCCCACTTCTCGTATGGAATGCGGCGGTTGGCCAGCTCGATTTCCAGATCGGCCGACAGGTAGCCGGCGCGGAAGAGCACCGCCATCTCACGCAGCGGCACGCCCTCCTGATGCAGTTCGAGCAGGCGGTCCACCACGAAAGCGGTCTGTGCGTGTTCGTCCTTCACCGTGACCAGCCACGGGGCCTCGCCGCCGGTGCGCTCGGTCCACAGCTGCTTCGAGTAGCGTTCGAGGCTGCGCGAAATGAGCGTGTTGGTGGTGTCGAGAATCGGCGCCGTCGAGCGGTAATTGCGCTCGAGCGTCACGATGTGCGTGCCGGGAAACTGGCGCGGGAAATCGAGGATGTTGCGGATCGTCGCGCCGCGGAACGCATAGATGCTTTGTGCGTCGTCGCCCACCACGGTGATGCGGCCGTTGGTGCACAGCGCCCGCAGGATGCGTGACTGCAGCGGGTTGGTGTCCTGATACTCGTCTACGAGCACGTGGTCGTATAGCGCGCGGATCTGGTCGGCGATCGGGGGGGCCTGCTCCAGCAATAGCGCCCACGACAGCAGCAGATCATCGTAGTCCAGGAGGTTGCGCTCGGCCTTGCGGCGCACGTAATCACCGAACAGCACTTCGATGTCGCCGGTCCAGGCCAGAAAGTGCGGCCACTGATCGGCCAGCAGGTCGGCGATCGGCTGCTCGGTATTCACGTGGCGCGAGTAGATCGACTGCAGCGTCTCCGCGCGCGGGAAGCGCGGCGCCGAGCGCGGGGCATTTTTGAGATCCGCGTAGCCCAGCGCAGCGCGGGAGATGCCCATCAGGTCAGAGGCGTCGCTCTGATCCAGAATGGTGAAGTCGGCCGGGAGCCCGGCAGCGGGACCGAAGCGGCGCAGCAGGCGGTGGGCGATCCCGTGGAAGGTGCCGCCCTGGACCTGGTGCGAGGCGGAGCCCACCAGCCGTTCGCAGCGCCCCAGCATTTCCTGCGACGCCCGACGGGTGAAGGTGAGCAGTAGGATCCGGCCGGCGGGGACGCCTCTACCTATTAAGTGCGCGACGCGATGGATGAGCGTGCGGGTCTTCCCCGACCCGGCGCCCGCCACAATCAGCAGTGGCGAATCGCCATGCGCGGCGGCTTCGGCCTGAGCGGCGTTGAGCGCGGGCCCTTCAACGGCCACCGGGGGCGGGGGGACGACCCGGGGGGCGGGGACATGGATCCGGGGAGGCTCGACCATCATGTATAGTAGCGGCCGGCGTGCCGGCGCGTCGTCTGTCCGGCCGCCGCTGTGACCCTGACGCTGGGGCGGGCGTCCTGCGACGGTATTGAGGGAAAGCGGGGGCAATTTTGTGGACAACTTCCCGCGGGAACGCCCCCGTCACAGCATTGTGACGGGGGTGGCCGGAATCCGGCGCACGCGGACGCTTGACGTGCGCGGGCCGCGGCCCCTAGGTTTGAACGTGAATCCTGACGGAAGAGAGCGCGCGCCAGCCCAAGGGCTGGCCACGCCCTTTTCCTATTGGCTGTCGGTGATGGTTGTTGGTGAAGGATCGCACAACACATTGTGCGCGCTGGAAATCACGCGGCGTTGGCGCTTGGGCCAGCAAGGCGTGATGCAGGGCAGCTCTACCGAACACTCGGGCATCATGCCCTTCGTACGTCGCAGACGCAGATTCGGCCGCTCCCCGAGACTCGTCGCGATCCTCTGCGAAGACCGTATCGATGAAGCGCACGCCAGAGCGGCGCGCGCTTGCCAACGCAAGACGTTGTTGATGAGGCGCCCAACCTCATTGACGGCAGCTACCTCCACGACCTCGAAAGAGGGGGATTAATGCAACTCTTTTCTCGGAATAAGGCGATCGTCGCCCTGAGCCTTGGCGCCCTGGCGCTCGGTGCTTGCGGTGACGACGTGACGGTGCCTGTGGCACCGGCCGCGCCGATCACGCTGTCCATCACGCCGCCCTCTGCCAACATGAACATTGGCGAAGCGGTGAATTTTGCGGTGCAGATCTCGGGCGGCACTGGCGCGTCGACGCTGGCCAGCTGCACCTCGAGCTCGGCCACGGTTGCCACGGCGACCGTCTCCGGTTCGTCCTGCCGCGTGACCGCGGTCGGCGCGGGTAACGCGACGATCACGGCGGCCGCGTCGACGGGTCAGTCGGCTGCTGCCTCCGTCTCGGTGGCCGCTCCGGCTGCCGCGATCAGCGGCCTGCAGGTTTCGCCGAGCGCGGCGAACGTGCAGGTGAACCAGACCGTCACGATCGTCCCGACGGTGAACAAGGGTGCCGCTGCGGTCGCGGTGGCGTACACGTACGCCTCGTCGACGGCCTCGGTTGCCACGGTGTCTGCCGCCGGTGTCGTCACCGCGGTCGGACCCGGTGTCGCCACCATCACGGTGACGGCCACGGGCACGGGCACGGGCTTCACGTCCACGACGCTCACGTCGGCGGCTGCGATCACGGTCACGGCGCTGCCCACGGGCATGACGTCGCTGAACGTGTCGCCGGCCACGCTGGCCCTGGCGGCCGGTAGCACGGCGCAGATCGTTGCCAACGCGCAGCAGCCCTCGGGCGCGGCCGCGGCCACGATCACCTACGGCACCACCGCCCCGGCGGTTGCCACGGTGAGCTCGATGGGTCTGATCACGGCGGTTGGCGCCGGCTCAGCGGTGATCACGGTGACGGCCTCGTCGGCCGCCAACGCGAACTTCGCCGCCGCGACGCTCTCCGGCACGGTGGCCGTCACGGTCTCCCCGGCCGCGCAGATCTCGATCTCGGGCATCACGTATGGGCTGACGCTGTACCCGGTCGATGTGAACGCCGTCGCCGGCCAGATTCAGGTCAACACCAATCTCGTCACGAACGGCCAGCTCGTTACGGCGGTCTCCGCGTGGGTCTGCCGCGTCGGTGAAACGGTGCCGGCATGCGCCGCGCGCTCGGGTATGCCCGCCGCGCAGCAGTCGTTCGGCACGGGTGGCGCTGCCAGCGGCTCGGTGTCGCTCACGATCAACACGGCCGACTTCACGGTCGCGCCGGATTTCGGCAGCGCGTCGGTCAAGTACAACAACGGTCAGAACGTGATCGTGGCCACGGTCAGCACGGACGGCGGCTTGAACTCGGCCAACAGCAACCTGTCCATCCTGAACTTCACGAACGTTGACGGCTTCGCCGCGCGCCATGTGGCGCCGATGACGACCGCGACGACGTCGGGTGGCGTGGCCTACTTCGGTGGCCCGAGCAGCGGTGGTCGTGGCTCGATCTCCGTGGTGCCGGTGACGTACACCGCGGGCCGCACGATCAAGGCCGCGACGGCCGGCGTGCCGACTGGTATCGCTTCGTGCGTCGGTGGCATCAGCTTCACCTCGGCGGCGACGCCGTGGACGTTCACGTACGGCACCTCGCTCGGTTCGGCGACCGGCGCGAATGCCACGAACGTCGTGTGCACTGGCGCGACTGACCTGCTCGACCTGACGGCGGTTGTGTCGGCTTCCACGTACAGCGACAACACGGCCGGACCGACGGCGACGGGTGCAGTTGAGTCGACGTTCAGTGGGAACAACTTCCTCACGATCTCCTCGAGCACGACGCCGGTTGCGGCGCCGGCCTCGATCCGTGTGGACTACGCGGCCCCGACGGGCGGCGCGATCGCCATCCCGGTGAACGGCTGGCTCAACGGCATGGCCAACCTCACCGGCGCTGGCACGGGCAACATCCTGACGCTCGCGACGGACGCCAACGTTGGTCTGACGACGTCGGCCACGGTTCGCTACGTGCGCGCTTCCGGCGGTTGCTCGATCCCGACGGACACGACGACGATCACGGCCGCCACGGCGTCGAACGACATCGTCGAGTGTGCTAGCAGCAATGCAAACACGGTGTACACCGCGCATTACTACCCGGTGGATCGTCTTGGTAACGCGGGTCTCCGCGTTGCTTCCTCGTCGTCCTTCGGCGTGGACCGGACCGCCCCGGTCGTGCGCTACAGCGCCGACATCGCGGCGGATCGTTCCATCAACCCGGGCGAGGACAATGCCTTCCAGGTTGAGGCGCTCGACGAGCGCTCGGGTCTGACGAGCGCGGCGTCGGCGTCGTTCACGCGCACGCTGCGTGCCTCCACGTCCACGACGAATTGGGCGACGGCGACGAGCAACTTCTGCGCCACCGCACCGCCGACCTTGGCTGCTGCTTCGTCTTCGTCGACGGGCTTCGGTACGCTGTTCATCAGCGCCCCGAACTGCGCGTACGCTGCCACGTCCGCCTACGCGGGCACCACGATGGACGGCTACTCGATCGCTCCGGCGATCACGGTCGCCGGCCTCCCGGGCGAGGGGTATTACACCTACCGTGCGCGCGTCGCTGACGAAGCGGGCAACACGGCGGTGGTGGCGCGTCAGGCGGTCCTGGTCAACACCATCTCGCCGACCGTGACGGCTGCCGTCATGATCGCGCCGATCACCTCGACCTACACGGGTCCGTTCACGGGCACGTTCCAGGATCAGGTGGAGACGCAGGGCACGGGCCTTCGCATGCAGTACGGTGCGCTGGAACTGGCCTACCCGATGTCGCTCACGTCCGCCGT
>JARIEV010000151.1 GCA_031127225.1 Gemmatimonadota bacterium
AGTGCGCCGGCGCCGTGGGTGCATGTGAACGACGTGGCCGGCTTCATCGGCCCCGAGGTGTTCCGCAGCCGCGAGCAGCTGGTGCGTTGCTGCCTGGAAGATCTACTCATGGGGAAGCTGCACGGGCTTACCATCGGTCTCGATGTGTGCGCCACGCTGCACATGGACATCGGGCCGGGCGATCTCGACTGGTGCCTCGAGCAGATCATGCCGGCGAGTCCGGCGTACCTGATGGCGCTGCCCACGAAGGTCGATCCCATGCTCGGGTATCTCACCACCGGCTTTCAGGATCACGTGCGGCTGCGCGCGCAGTTCGGGCGCCGCATCAGCGCTCCGATGCAAGCGTTCTACGAGTCCATCGGCGTACTCGATGCGGCGGGGGCCCCGGGGCCACACTTTGGCGATCCGCTCCACGTGTACGAGGCGTACTGCCGTCGTCGCGGCGATACGCGCTGCAGCGCCGCGCTACGCGACGAAGGGAGCGAGGCGATCGCCGCCGTGCGTGCCCGCGGCGTGTTCCTGGCCACGGGCCACGGCGCGCAGCCGCACGACCTCGAGCCCGCGCTCGCCCACGCGATTGACACGCTGTGCACCGAGTCGCGCCGGGCGTTCCACGCCACCCTGCCGCCCGCGTTCGTGGCCACGATTCCGCACGCGGTCCCGGTGCAGACGTGCTCCCCCGACCGCGACACGTTCATCCTGCATCCCACATCGGGCGAAGTGCTCTCGGCCGCCGCACTCGCCGCGCTGCAGGCGCTGGCGGCGCAGCGCGACGGCACCATCGACGCGCAGATCGTGGTATCCGACGGGCTGAATGCGCTGGCCATCAGGCAGCCCGGTCACCTGCTGCCGTTTCTCGACGCGCTGCGGGAGGCGCTCACCGCGCAGGGATGGTGCGTCGCCCCCGAGCACGTGGTCATCACCTCGGGACGAGTGCGCGCTGGCTACATGGCGGGCGAACAGCTCTTCGCCGGCCGGCATGGCCCCCGGACGCTCCTGCACATCGTGGGCGAGCGACCGGGCACGGGGCACCACACCTTCTCGGTGTATCTCACGCGCGCCGACGGTGCACAGTGGTCCACCCCGGGCGCCGTCGACCACGACATCACCCGCGTGGTCTCAGGCATCGCGCATACAGCACTTGCCCCGCTCGACGCCGTACATCACGTGTGCCGCATCCTCGGACCACGCGACTGAGGGGCGCGATCCGCGGCGCCTGAGAGACTGTCAGGTCCGCGGCATCGTGGTGTGCGTGGCGCCCGGCACGAAAGCGCCGCCGTCGTAGCTCCACGGCCGCACCGTCACGGTCGTTGCGTCGGCCTCGATCACGTTGAGCGCGCTGGGCCGGTGACCGCGCATGCGACTGGACAGCGTGTTGGCCGCGCTGACCAGAAAGCGGCCGCCGGCGCGCTCCACCACCTCAGTGCGCTCCTCGTGATCGTGCCCGGTGCACACCACGTCGACGTCCAGCGACGCGATCGCGTCCAGTGCCGCGTGAGGACGCTTGAGCCCCCAGCGGTTGGACAACCGCCCCCGCACGACGTTGTGGTGTACCACCAGGAGCCGCAGGTCACCCGGGGCCGCGCCGGCGAGGGCCCGCCGCGCAAACGCAAACTGCGCCGGCAGCAGCCCCCCCTTCACGCGCCAGTCGCGCGGATACCAGGTGACCGCCTGCGGTAGCATCCCCGCGGCGGAGTTGAGCCCCACCATGCACACCCCCGGCACGGACACCACGGGTTCGAGCGTCTCGTTGATGAACGCGCGATAGCCCACGTGCAGCCGACTGGCATCACCCCAGCCGAAAGGGGCGTGCCACCACGCCGTATCGTGATTGCCCGGCACCTCGATGGTGGGGGCCAGCGCACGGAAGCGCTCGAGAATCCCGCGCGCCTGCTCGAACTCGTGCACGCGCGCGCGCTGCGAGAAGTCGCCCGACATGACGATCGCATCGAACCGTGTCTCAGCGGCCACCGCGAGGGCGGCCGCCACGTGCGCCGCCACGAACGGACGGCCGCAGTGGATGTCCGACACGTGCAGGACACGCACGGGCGCGGGGCCCGCCAGCGTGTCAGCCAAGGCGCGCGATCACGGCGTTGGTGAATTCGTCCGTGGTCGCCGTACCGCCCAGATCGCGCGTGAGCGCCACCCCGCCGCGGATCGTGCTCTCGAAGGCGTGCCGGATGCGTGTGGCGCGGTCACGGTCGCCGATGTGATCGAGCATCATGCACGCGGCCAGCACCAGCGCACCCGGATTCGCGATGTTCTTGCCCGCGATGTCGGGCGCCGTCCCATGCACCGCCTCGAAGATCGCCGTGGTGGCACCGAAGTTCGCGCCGGGGGCGAGACCAAGCCCGCCCACGAGCCCCGAGATTTCGTCGGAGAGGATGTCGCCGAACAAGTTCGTGGTGACCACCACATCGAACTGCTCAGGGCGCATGACCAGATGCATCGCCATCGCATCGATGATGCGCTCCTCGAACTGTACGCGCCCTTCGTACTCGCGGGCCACCATCCGGCCGACGTCCAGAAACAACCCCTGCGAGAACTTCAGGATGTTGGCCTTGTGGACCAGCGTGACCTTCTGCCGGCCGTGCGCGAGCGCGTACTCGAACGCATACCGGACGATACGCTCCGACCCGTGGCGCGTGATGATCGCCACCGACTCCGCCGCCGCCCGCGGGTCGTCGCCGATGCGGACGTAATGCTCGACGCCGATGTAGAGCCCCTCGGTGTTCTCCCGCACCAGCACGATATCGACGTTGTCGAAGCGTCCCGGCACGATGGTGTACGCGGGGCGCACGTTGGCGTACAGGTCGAACGTCTTACGCAGCGCCACGTTGATGGAGCGGAAGCCGTCGCCGACCGGGGTTTCCAGTGGCCCCTTGAGCGCCACCCGGGTGCGCTTGATGGAATCGAGGGTGGCGTCCGGGATCGGATCGTTCCACCGGGCGACCCCGGCCATGCCGGCCACCTGCCGGTCCCATTCGATGTCGGCGCCGGCGGCGGCCAGAATGCGCACCGTGGCGTCGGCGATGGACGGGCCGATGCCGTCGCCGGGAATAAGCGTTACTGGAGTGGCCATGGGGGAAAGATCACCCCGGGGGGGCAGCGAGTGAAGCGGGGGGCGCGACGCGGCAGCCGCGCCGCGACGGACCACGCGGTCAGGAGTACGCCCTGCCCCAGTTTCGCGGGTTTTCCGGCCGTCATTATTGACAACACCCCGTACAGGAGCGTACCCGTCTCTGTATGTCTTCCCTCCCCTCCCGCCTCGTGCGCCAGGTCCCGTGGATCGCCATCGCCGTCGTCGGCGCTGGCGCCCTCGCCACCGTGGCCCTCAACAAAGGTGAGACGATCAGCGCCGCGTGGTTACTCACCGCGGCTGTCTGCACGTATCTCATCGCCTACCGGTTCTACAGCCGGTTCATCGCGAGCAACATCTTCGCCCTCGACGCCACCCGGGCTACGCCGGCCGAGCGGCTCGACGACGGACGCGATTACGTGCCCACGAACAAGTGGATCGTCTTCGGACACCACTTCGCGGCCATCGCCGGCCCGGGTCCGCTGGTGGGCCCCACGCTGGCCGCCCAGTTCGGCTTCCTGCCCGGTGCGCTCTGGATTCTGGTGGGCGTCGTCCTCGGCGGTGCCGTTCAGGACTTCGTGATCCTCTGCGCGTCGGTACGCCGCGACGGTAAGTCGCTGGGGCAGATGGCCAAAGAAGAGATCGGCACGGTGGCCGGTGCGACGGCGCTCGTGTCTATCCTCGGCATCATGATCATCCTGATCTCGGTGCTCGCCCTCGTGGTCGTGAATGCGCTGCGCGACAGCCCGTGGGGGACCGTCACCATCGGCCTCTCGATCCCGATCGCGATGCTGATGGGTGTGTACCTGCGCTGGATCCGGCCGGGCAAGGTGCTCGAGGCCACCGCGGGCGGACTGTTCCTGCTGTTCCTCTCGCTCTACGCAGGCAAGTGGGTGGCGGAGTCGGCCACCTGGGCGCCGGTGTTCACGCTGAGCGGGACCACGCTGTCGCTGTCCATCATGGTGTACGGCTTCTTTGCCTCGGTGCTGCCGGTGTGGATGCTGCTGGCGCCGCGCGACTACCTCTCCGCGTTCGTGAAGATCGGCGTGGTGCTCGCGCTGGGCGTCGGGATCATCGTGGTGATGCCGGATCTGGAGATGCCGCCCGTCACCAAGTTCATCGACGGCACCGGCCCGGTGTTCGCCGGCAAGCTGTTCCCGTTCGTCTTCGTGACGATCGCCTGCGGCGCGATCTCCGGGTTCCACGCCCTGATCTCCTCGGGTACCACACCCAAGCTGCTGCGCCGTGAGCCCGACGCCCGCCTGATCGGCTATGGCTCGATGCTCACCGAGTCGCTGGTGGCCACGATGGCGCTCATCGCCGCCTGCGTGCTGACGCCGGGTATCTACTTCGCGATCAACTCGCCGGCCGCGGCGATCGGCACCACCGCCATGAGCGCGGCCGATGCCATCAACGGCTGGGGACTGTTCAAGACCATCTCAGCGGCGGACCTCGAAACGCTGGCGCGTCAGGTGGGTGAGAACTCGCTGCTCTCGCGCACCGGCGGCGCGCCCAGCCTCGCGGTGGGCATGGCGCATCTGTTCTCGCGCGCGCTGGGCGGAGAAGCCGCCATGTCGCTCTGGTACCACTTCGCGATCATGTTCGAAGCGCTGTTCATTCTGACCACGCTTGACGCCGGCACCCGCGTGGGCCGGTTCATGCTGCAGGATCTGCTGGGTCAGGTGTACGCGCCGCTCGGCCGCGTCTCCTGGTATCCCGCCGTGGTGTTCTGCTCGGCGCTGTTCGTGTCGATGTGGGGCTACTTCCTGTATCAGGGCGTGACCGATCCTCTGGGTGGCATCAATTCGCTCTGGCCGCTGTTCGGCATTTCCAACCAGCTGCTGGCGACGGTGGCCCTGTGCGTGGGCACCACCGTGATCGTGAAGATGGGCAAGGCGAAGTACGCGTTCGTCACCATCATTCCGCTGGTGTGGCTGGTGATCGTGACGTCCACGGCGGGACTCACCAAGATCTTCGCGGCCGACCCGAAGCTGGGCTTCCTGTCGCACGCCGCGATGATCGAGGGACAGATCGCGGCCGGGACGCTGCCCGCGAAGTTCACGCTGGCCGCCGGTGAGCGCATGATCTTCAACGACCGGCTGGATGCGGCCGTGGCGGCGTTCTTCCTGATCTCGGTGGTCGTGATTCTCGCCGCGTCGCTGAGCGAGTGGATCAAGGTCATCAGTGGCCGGAAGACGGCGGTCTCCAGCGAGACGCCGTACATCCGGACACAGCTCGTCGGCGAAGGCTGATGCCCGCGCGCACCGCACCGGCGCCGGTGCTCTGGTCGGCGGCGGTGCGCCGCGTCGTGGCCACGGTGCACCGAATCATCGGTGCACCGGACTACGAGACCTACCTGGCCTTCATGCAGCGCAAACATCCCGGCTGCACGCCGCTCGATGCCCGCGCCTTCGAGAAACAGCGGTTGGCCGACCGCTACAAGCAGCCGGGGTCGCGCTGCTGCTGATCAGGGCGCCGTGGCGCGCGGACCGGGCACGACACACATCGTGACGGCCGCCGCGACGGCGAGCGCGGCGCCCATCGTGAAGGCCGCCGGCGCGCGGTAGCTGTCCCAGACGGCACCGAACACGATGCTGGCCGGCAGGGCCGCGATACCCACGGTGCCCTGGTACCAACCAAAGGCCGCCCCCCGCCGCGAGGCCGGTACGAGATCGGCCACCAGCGCCTTCTCCGTGCCCTCCGTCAGCCCGAACACCACGCCGTACACGGCGAAGAGCAGCCAGGCATGCCACGCGCTGTCGGCCATGGCGAAGCCCGCGTACACGGCCGCGTACAGCAACCAGCCGGCCACGATCAGCGGGCGTCGCCCGATCCGGTCGGACAGCGTCCCCCCCGGCGTGCTCGAGGTGCTCTTCACCAGATGCAGCAGCACCCACAGCAGCGGGATGAGCGCGGTGGGCACGCCCAGCTGCGAGGCGCGTAGCAGCAGAAACGCGTCGGTGCTGTTCCCAAGGGTGAACAGCAAAATCGGCAGCAGGGTGAGCCAGAAGCGGCGCGGCAGCGGATGGACCGCCGTCAGGGTGACCGCGGACGGCCCGGTCGACGCGACCGTCCCCGCCGACGCGCTCCGTGTCTCGCGCACGGACACCACCGCCACCAGCACCGCGAGCGCGCCCGGGACGGCCGCCACCCAGAACAGCTGACGGACCGACATCCCGAGACCATGCAGGCACGCCAGGGCGATCAGCGGCCCCACCACGGCGCCGGCGTGGTCGGCGGCGCGATGGAAGCCGAACGCGCGTCCCCGGTGCTCCGCGGGCACCGACGCCGCCAGCAGCGCGTCGCGCGGCGCACCACGTATCCCCTTGCCCACGCGGTCTACGAGGCGGATCATGAGCACTTGCGATGCCGTCTGCGCCACCGCGATCAGGGGGCGCACGAGCGAGGCGATGGTATAGCCGGCCACGATGAGTGGCTTGCGGCGCGACACGCGGTCGGACCACCATCCGCTGGCCAGCTTGAGCACCGACGCGACCGCTTCGGCGCCTCCCTCGATGACCCCCACCATGCTCACCGACGCGCCCAACGTGCCCACCAAAAACAGCGGCAGCAGCGGCGCGATGATTTCGCTGGATGCGTCGGTCAGGAAACTCACCGCCGCCAACGCCAGCACGTTGCCCCCCGGACGCCACCGAGGGGTGACGGCGGCCGCGGCCCCGGCATGGTTGTGCGGCGTGGGCGTCATGCGATGATCACCGAAGGCGCGGAAGAAGAATGGCTGTCCCCACTGCTCGCGACGTGGCGGGGGCATCGCGCGTGGGTGCTGGACCGGCAGATCGCCATCACCCGCATCGCGGCCCCGACGGGGAACGAAAGCGCGCGGGCGCAGGCCCTGCAACTGGAGTGGGAGCGGGGCGGCCACGCCGTGACACGAGATACCGTCGGCAATGTGATCACACGGATCACGCCGGTACCCGCGCGTTCCCCGGACGCGACGGCCGACGCCGCGCCAGTCGTGTGCTTAGCGCACCTCGACACCGTGTTCAGCGCCGACACACCGCTCGCGGTACGCCGCGACGGTCCGCGCCTTTACTGCCCGGGGATCGGCGACAACGGGCGCGGGCTGGCGGCCATGCTCGCGCTCGCCCACGCGTTGCACGAGCCCGCCGTGCGGACGCGCCTGCGGCGACCGGTGGAACTCGTGCTCACGGTGGGGGAGGAAGGTGCCGGCAACCTCCGCGGGACACGGCAGTGGTGTGACGACGCGGCCGCGAGCGGCGTGCGCCCCGTCGCCGCCGTGGCCATCGATGGCCCGGGCGATGCCACCATCGTGCACCACGCCGTCGGATCGGCGCGGCTGCGCATCACCATGTCAGGGCCGGGTGGACACAGCTGGTCCAACCACGCCACCCCGAATCCGGTGCACGCCGCCGGCGCTTGCATCGCGCGTATCGCGCAGGTGGCCGCATCGGTGCGTCCACACGCGGTCGTCACCGTGACGCGCATGCATGGCGGCGAACTCCTCACCGGCGTCCCGATGGAAGCATGGATCGACGTCGATCTCCGCTCGCTGCACCCGACGCGCCTGCTCGCGGTACGCGCGGACATCGAACGCCTCGCCGCCGACGAGGCGCGTCACGAATCGCGGCGCGATCCGGCGCAGCCCCTGCAGTGCAGCATCACGTCACTGGGAGAGCGCCCCGCCGGGCAGCTCGACGACCAGCATCCCCTCGTGCTGGCCGCAACCGCCGCGACCCACGCCGTGGGGCGCGTGGCGCGCTCGGCGTCGGCCTCGACCGACGCCAACCTCCCCTTGTCGCGCGGAATCCCCGCCATCGCGATCGGGGCCGGCGGCACCGGACGCGCCGCCCACACGGCGGACGAGTGGTACGATGACACCGACGGCGACGTTGG
Organism: Gemmatimonadota bacterium; assembly: GCA_031127225.1. Taxonomy (GTDB): domain Bacteria; phylum Gemmatimonadota; class Gemmatimonadetes; order Gemmatimonadales; family Gemmatimonadaceae; genus Gemmatimonas. The sequence goes on from JARIEV010000151.1 coordinate 7,955, forward strand.
ACTCGAACGGGTCCTTCGCCTCATCATCACGCTCGGCACCACGAACGCGTGGACCCGCCCGCCGGCTACTCGTCGGCGATAATCTCGAAGGCCGGCGCGCTGGGCTGGCTCGCGAAGAAGAGCGCCCGCGGCGACGCCGCGTAGTGCGTGCGCAGGTACTTCTCGCGCCAGCGGGCGGCGAAACGTTCGGCCTCGGCGACCGGCACCATGGCCCACACGCTCCCGCCGAAACCGGCGCCGAAGGCGCTCGCCGCGACCGCGCCCAGATCACGGGCATAGCGCGCCAGGTGCACCGTTTCTGCGATCTGATTTTCGAGCGCCCGCTCGGCCCCGTGTTGTGACCGGTCCACGATGGTGCCGAACGCGTCCAGTTCGCCGCGCGACAGGGCGTCCGCCGCGCCGGGAACGATCACGAAGGTCTCCTCATGAAACTGCTCCAGACGTGTCAGCAGATGCGGGGCCGAAAACTCGTGATCCGCCGCCGCACGGGCCGCCGCCGCGAGCGCCGACGGTACGCCGTCGGCGATCTCGTGCGGAGAAACCGCAGCCGCGGCCTCGAACGCCTCACGCAGCGTGCGGGCGGGCGGCATC
>JARIEV010000152.1 GCA_031127225.1 Gemmatimonadota bacterium
GTATGCGTGTGCGGCAGATGCTCCACGAGTTCCAGCCGCGGGTGGTCACCGACCTGCAGGGCACGTGGGAGAGCTATCGCATCTTCATGGCCCCGGTGAACTGGCGGCTCGAAAGCGGCGACCGCTTCGAGTTCAACGCCAATCCCACCGGTGAGCGGCTGGTGGCGCCGTTCACCATCGCCCCCGGGGTGACCATTCCGGCCGGGGCGTACCACTGGCGCCGCTATCGGCTCGAGGGCGGCCTCGCCGCCAAGCGGCGCTTCAGCGGCCAGGCGACGTGGTGGTTCGGATCGTTCTATACCGGCACGCTGGACGAACTGATTCTCACGACCGCGTGGAAGCCGTCGTCGCTGGTGAACGTCGAACTCAACGCCACGCGCAACGCAGGGCGGCTGCGCGAGGGGGCCTTCACGCAGGATCTCGTGGGTGCGCGGGTGCGGGTGAACGTGTCACCCAATCTGCAGTTCAACAGCTACGCGCAGTACGACAATCAGAGCGACACGTTCGGCGCCAACACGCGGCTCCGCTGGACCTTCTCGCCGTTGGGCGATCTGTTCGTGGTGTACAACCACAACCTGCGCCACGATATCGACGGGGCGACGGGTTTGCCCTACGGCCCGGGGCTGCAGGCCGATCCCACCGCGCGGGTCCCGCAGCGGTGGGGCTTTGCGTCAAATCAGCTGCTGGTCAAGCTGCAGTACGCGTTCCGGTACTGACGCGCCCGGGGGTTCCCGGGCGTGTCAGAGTGATGCGGACAGGGCGATGTGATCAGCGCTGATCGTCAGAGCCGGCTCTGCAGCATCTCCGGCGTCCACTGCTGCAGCCAGCCGGAGAGCGTGGTCATGCTGCCGGTGATCATCAGGATGCCGATGAGAATGAGCAGCGCCCCTGAGGCACGCGACATCCACGCCAGCGCACCGCGGTAGCGCCGGAAGAGCGCCATGAAGCGGTCGATCATGAGGGCGGCGGCCAGAAACGGTACCGCGAGCCCCAGCGAGTACGCAAAGAGCAGCAGGAGGCCGCGATTGAGGTCGGCCGAGCTGGCGGTGTAGGTGAGTACGCCGCCCAGAATGGGGCCGATGCAGGGCGTCCAGCCGGCGGCGAAAGCCATGCCCACCAGCACCGTGCCGAGGTAGCCCAGTGGCTTGTTGGCGATGTGGATGCGCCGTTCCCGAGAGAGCGCGCCGAGGCTGAACACGCCCATGAGGTACAGGCCGAGCAGGATGACCAGCACGCCGCCCACGCGTCCCACCAGGTCGCGCTGCTGGTGCAGCAGCCGACCGAGCACCGTGGCCGTGGCGCCCAGCGCGAGGAACACCAGCGTGAAGCCCGTGACGAAGAGCAGGGCGTGCACCAGCGTAGTGCGGCGCGAGCGCTGGGCGTCGTCGAGGCTCATGCCCGTGATGAAACTCACGTAGCTCGGGATGAGCGGCAGCACGCAGGGGGAGAGGAAACTCAGCACGCCGGCGGTGAAGCTGATGGACACACCGATCGAGGCGGACTGCATCACGAGCCTCCCAGCGCGCGTTCAATGGCGGCCGTGAGGGCGGTGTCGCCGGGGGCGATGGGTCCGGTTTTGCGCCAGCGCAGCACGCCCGTCTTGTCGATCAGGAAGGTGGCCGGGACGCCGACCACGAGAAATTGCGTGGACACGCGTTCGTCGGGATCGCGCCAGATGGGGAAGTCCATCGAGAACTCCTGCATGAAGCCGCGGATCGCGTCGTCGGTGCCGTCGGTATCGACGCTTACGCCGATCAGTTCGAGTCCCCGCGCCTGATAGCGCTCACGGATGGCGCGCAGCTCCGGGATTTCCTTGCGGCACGGGTGGCACCACGTGGCCCACACGTTGAGAAGCACGACCTTGCCGCGCTGGGCCGCCAGCGACACCGAGTCGCCGTTGAGGTTGACCGTGGCATAGGCCGGTGCCGGCAGGCCGATCTCCACCCGTCCGTCGGTGGCGGCCGTGGCCCCCGATTCGGCGGTGCGGTCGGGGGTGCAGGCGCTGGACGCCAGCAGGAGCGCGGCGGCCGCGAGGCGGCGCAGGGTGGCGGTACGCGAGGCGTTCGGTGTGCGGGTGGCGTACATACCGCTGATCGACATGCGGTTCATCGGAACGCCGCCGCGTCGGTGCGGGCCACGCGGATCGTGGAGGGGCGCCCGGGGACGGTCCACGCGAACACGACCGACGAGCCGGTGGCGACCGCTCGCGGGAATCCGCTGGCGCGTGCGGCCGACGATGATGCCACCGTGACCGGTGCCCCGGCGACGCCGGCGCGGGTGATGCGGCGGGCGCGGACCGCGGCGATGTCGCCGCCCACGCGCTCCACCCACGTGACGAGCGCGTCGCCATTGGGGAGGAGCACCACGTCCACGCGGCCGGCGGGGGTACCGCCGTCCACGCGGATCGGGGCGCCGAAGGTGGCGCCGGCGTTGTCGGAGAAGGCCACGTTCACGCGGCCGCTGTCGCCGGGGGCGGTAAACCAGGCCAGTGCCACGGCGTTGCCACGGGCGGCGAGTGCCGGCCCGTTCACGGGGCAGGCGGCGATCTTCCAGCGGTCATCGTGGACCGGGGTGCCGGCGGTCCAGCGGCCGGCCACACGTCGCGTGACGTAGATGTCGCGGATCTCGTCGGCGGAGCGGTTGCGGTAGGCCACGATCGGCCCCTTGGCGGTCATCACGGCCGCGTTGAGGCAGCAGTCGCAGGTGCGCTCGTCGAGGCGGACTTCCGGGCCGAGGGTGCCGTTGGGGCGCAGGGTGGTGGACACCAGCATCATCTCGTTGGCGGCGTTGTGCCCGGCCGCCTTGTACTTGCGGCCATCCAGCCAGACGGCGCCCACCCCGCCGTCGGCTGCACCGGTGCCTTCGCTCCACATCGCGACGAAGCCGTGCTCGGTCTGCGACGTGTCGCGGTGGGGCGTGACCGGTGCGCTCCAGGTACGGCCGCCGTCGCGCGACTGTGACAGGCGCACCCCGTAGGCGTAGGTGCCGGTGCCGTTGCGCTGCAGCCAGTGCGCGGTGAGGCGCCGGCTGTCGGTGACCTCGAGCGACGGGAAGTCAGCCCAGTTCACAAAGAAATCGGGGCGCGCGACAATCGTCTGTGGGGCCGACCACGTGGTGCCATCCAGCACGGCGAAGCGCAGGGCGTTTCCCGGCGAGGCCGGCTCGATCCACGACATGTACACCCGTCCGTCGGGGCCTACGGTGAGGCTCGGTTCGGCGCTGCCCGGCGCGGCGGGGCTGGCGAGGCTGTCGAGCGCGCGTGGGGGCGCGGCGGGGGGCGCATGCCGTGTGGGTGCGGCGAGTGCGACGGCGCCGACGGCGCCGCCAACGAGGAGGGCGCGAATCATCATGCGGAAGGACGGCGAGGGTGACCGGGGGCGTCAGGGCAGGGGCCGCAAGTACTGTCCCGACCGTCGCGCATCGGGAACCGAAAGATACCGTGCGCGGCGTTCATCCGTGCGAACAGATGGTGCGTGCGCACGTGAATTCTGCGTTTATTTAGGGTCGGCGGGGGGCGGCGTGTCGCCTTGACGCTGGATTGACGGTCCCATGTAATGTTTTTCAGGTACCGGGACATGCCGCGACGACGCGGTGTGCCCGAGCCGATGGACCTTTGGTGAATGCGACGAGATGGTGAATTCTGATTCTTCGACCGCTGGGGTCGCGCTCGCGGAGCGTGTCCGGGCGATCGCCCATGAGTTTCCCTCGGGGGAGTTCGAGCACTGGACGGCGTTTGCGGTGTTGCGCTGGCCGATTCCCGACGACCAGCCGGGGCTGCTGTCGCTGGCGGACGCGTTGGTGGCGGAGCTGCACGGACTCGTGCACCACGCGCCGCGGGCGGCGCGGGCCTGTCTGGAGAAGCTGCGCACCTGCGTACAACGCGCGGAGCAGATGTTGCCGCCGGGGCATCCGGACCTGGCGGCGTTGCGCCGCGATGTGGTCGCGGCCGAGCTGCGGCTTGGGGTGCGTCGTACGGCCGAAAGGCCCGAGGTCGCGCCGCCGCTGGTGCCGGTGATGGCGCTGGTGACGGCGCTGGCGATGGTGGTGGCGGGTGCGTGGGTGGTGCGGGGGTAGGGGGGCACCCCTTTCCCCCCGCGCTAAACTCCGCGCATGACTCTCCCCGACGCCGCTGCGCCCGCGCCCGATCGTTACAGCACCTGGCAAACCGCCCCGCTGGCCGTGGCCGGTGCCCGTGTGTTGGTGGCCACCAAGCCCGGTGTGTTCGCGCACGGCCTCGAGGACCCCTCGGCGCTCATGCTCGCCGATGCCGTCGCGTCGCTGGGGCGCAGTACGTCGGTGCACCTGAACTGCGGCAATGGGATGGTCCCCGCCGCCGCGGCGGTGGCGGGTGGGGCGTCGGTGCTCTGGTGCGCCGACCGGTCGCTCCCGGCGGTAGAGGCCACTCGGCGCACGCTGCTGGCCAATGGCATCCCCGGCGGCCACGTGATGCACGCGCACGGCACGCACGCCTTCCCGCTGGCCATCGCGGCCGATGTGGTCACGATCCGCGTGTCCACCGACAAGGTGGCGCTGCAGCAGCTTGTGTGGGAGGCGTTTCACGCCCTGCGGCTGGGCGGCCGCTGCTATCTGGCCGGTGCCAACGACGAAGGGGCCAAGCCCGCCGTGCGCCTGCTGGAGTCGATCTTCGGCGCCGCCCGCCTGGAGGCGCAGCACAGCGGTCACCGCATGGCGGTGGCCACCAAGCAGCAGGTCGCCCCGTCGTCGCTCGAGGGGGGCACCTCGCCGTATCTCGACCCCGACCAGTTCCTGGCGCTGCCGGTCACCCTCGCGGGGCGCGCGTTCCAGCTGCTCACACGCCCCGGCGTGTTCTCGTGGGAGCATCTGGACGAGGCCACGCAGCTGCTGGCCGACACCATGGAGATCGCCGCCGGCGAGTCGGTGCTCGATCTGGGGTGCGGGGCCGGCGCGCTCGGCCTGTCCGCCGCCGCCCGCTCGGGCACGGGTCGCGTGCTGCTGCTGGATGCCGACGCCGAAGCGGTGCGGTGCGCCGCGCGCGGCATTGCGGCCGCCGGCCTCACCAACGCCGCGGTGCGCGCCAGCGATGTGGGGAGCGCCGCCGGCGACGAACGGTTCGACGTGGTGGTGTCCAACCCGCCCTTTCATCAGGGCAAGGCCACCGACCTCACGGTGCCGCGGCAGTTCATCGCCGACGCCGCCACGCATCTCGCCCCCGGCGGCCGCTTGTATCTTGTGGCCAACCGCACGCTGCCCTACGAACAGGTGGTGGCCGAGCACTTCGGCGCCGTGCGCACAGTGCACGACGGCCGTCGCTTCAAGGTGCTCGCCGCCACGCGCTGACGGTCACGCGCCAACGGCGCGTTTACCGCGCCTTCGCGGCGGCCTTGGCCTGCGCCTTGGTGGCCAGGGCGGCGGCGCGCAGGGTGTCCACCTCGTGCGACGCGAGCACCCGCCACGCCCCCTCGGGGAGATCGCCCAGCAACAGCGGGCCAAAGGCCACGCGCTGCAACGTGCGCACGTGATTCCCCAGGGCGGCCATCATGCGCCGCACCTGATGGTAGCGCCCCTCGTGAATCACGATCTCGGCCGCGCACTCGCCGGTGACGTGCAGCTCCGCGGGGGCGAGCGGCGTGGTCTCGCCGTGCAGCATCAGCGTGCCCGCCGCCACGCGCGCGCCGTCGTCGTCGCGCAGCGGCTCGGCCAGCGTCATCGCGTACCGCTTGGGCAGGTGCGACTTGGGCGACGCGAGCAGGTGGTTGAGCGCCCCGTCGTCGGTGAGCAGCAGCAGGCCGGAGGTGTCGGCGTCGAGCCGGCCTACGGTGGCCATCACCGGCGTGCGCTGCGGAAAGCGCGGCGGGAGCAGGTCGTACACGAGTGGCGGCCGGTCCTCCAGCGAGCACACGTAGCCCACCGGCTTGTGCAGCGCGATCACGGTGCCGGGGGGCGGATCGAGCGGCGCGCCGTCCACGAACACGTCGTCGTGCCGGTAGGCGCTGGTGTCGCGTAGCACGACGCCGGCGGCGGTGGTGACCCGGCGCTGGCGCACGATGGTCTCGGCGCCCTTGCGGGTGCCGTAGCCGAGGGCGGCCAGGTAGCGGGACAGCGTCATCGGCGAGGGGCGAAGGCGGTTTACGGCACGCCGGCACCGCGCCGGGGAACGACCGGCGGCGCTGACGCGTACGGGGCAGGTCGGGGAGTATAATGCACTCCCGTTCCCTCCTGTCCGGATTCCGATGACTGCTCCCACGCGCCCCAGCCCGCCGATCACCGGCGATTTCTACGACTGGTTTTCGACGCTCCCCGACGAGGTGAACGCGGCGCGGCTCAAACTGCGCGGCTTCATGAGCGGCGAGTGGGAGCCGCAGGCGAATTACTACTGGGAACGCGCCGAATTCCCCCGCGAGTATCTCGTGGGCAAGATGAAGGAGCTCGATCTGCTGCAGGGCGCCTACACGCCGGAGCGCGCCGCCCGCGCGACGGTCATGGACGGCATGCTCTCCATGGAGTTCGCACGGGTGGATCCGTCGCTGGCCACGTTTTTCGGTGTGCACGCGGGGCTGTGCATGGGCTCCATCGCGCTGTGCGGGTCCGAGGAGCAGCAGGCCGAGTGGCTGCCGGCGCTGCGGCGTTGGGATCTGGTGGGCGCCTTCGGGCTCACCGAACCCGACGTCGGCTCGGGCGTGGCGCGCGGCCTCACCACCACCTGCCGCCGTGAGGGCGACACGTGGGTGCTGAACGGGCAGAAGAAGTGGATCGGCAACTCCACGTGGTGCGACATCGTGATCATCTGGGCGCGCGATGAAGCGGATCAGTCGGTGAAGGGGTTCATCGTGCGCACGGCACTGCCGGGGTACTCGGCCGAGATGATGCAGGGCAAAATCGCGCAGCGCACGGTGCACAACGGTCTCATCACGCTCACGAACGTGCGTGTGGCGGAGCAGGACCGGCTGCAGCGCGCGCGGAGCTTTGCCGACACCCAGCGCGTGCTGGTGACGGCGCGGTGCGGCACGGCGTGGCAGGGGGTGGGGTGTGCGATGGGCGCGTACGAGAAGGCGCTGCGGTACGCGCAGGAGCGCACGCAGTTTGGCCGCCCGATCGGCAGCTTCCAGCTGGTGCAGATGATGATGGTGACGATGCTGGGCAATCTCACCGCCATGATTGGGCTCGCGCTGCGCGCCTCGGAGTTGCAGGACCAGCTGGGCCCCAAGGACGAACTCTCCGCGCTGGCCAAGCAGTTCTGCGCCGCCAAGTGCCGCGAGGTGGTGCAACTCGCGCGCGAGTCGATGGGCGGCAACGGCATTCTGCTGGAGTACCACGTGGCGCGGCTGTTTGCCGATGCCGAGGCGATCTACTCGTACGAAGGGTCGAACGAGATCAACGCCATGATCGTGGGGCGCGCCGTCACGGGTTACTCCGCCTTCGTGTAAGGCGTCGCGGCCGGCCGGGTGCCGGTCGGCAGGCGGATGTCCACGCGGCATCCGCCCCCGGGCGGGTTGCTCATGCGGAAGGCGTAGCGGTCGCCGTAGAGCATGGCGAGGCGCATGCGCGTGTTCGTGAGACCGATCCCCAGACCGTCCACCGACGGCGTCACGGCCAGAAAGCGGCCGCTGGTGGTGAGGAGCCCGTCGAGCCCTTTGCCGTTGTCTTCCACCACGATCGCCAACGCGCCTTGATCGCGCGTGACCCGCACCTCGATGCTTTGGTCGGGGTGCCCCGGGGCGAGCCCGTGCTTGAGGGCGTTTTCCACCAGCGGCTGCAGCAAAAAGCTTGGAATGAGATCGTCCACGGCGGCGGGATCGACGGTGATGTCCACCGCCAACCCCTGTCCGTAGCGCACGCGCGCAATCTGGAGGTACAGCTCCACTAGCTCGATCTCCTGCCACACGGGAATGAGCGACGCTCCCGCACTGCGCAGCGAGAGCCGCAGCAGGTCGGCCACCCGCGTGAGCGTGCGCTGGGCTTCCCGCACGTCCATTTCCATCAGCTCGGCCACCGAGTTGAGGGCGTTGAACAGGAAGTGCGGATTGAGCTGCATGCGCAGCGCCTCCAGTTGCGTGGAGGCGAGCTGCTGTTCGAGCGCGGTGGCGGCCCGGTCGCGTTCGCGATAGCGGCGCACGAACTCCACCATGTACGCGGCCCCGACCACGGCCCAGTACAGCACGACCTGAAAATCGAGGTGATCCACCAGCACCGTGCGCACGGCGGTGGCGTAGCTCGTGACGCGGCCAACGGCGCCGAAGAGGTGGTCCAGCCACGCGATGACGAACACGTTGGTCGCACAGATCACCGCGCTGGCACCCAGATGGGCGGCCACCCACGGCAGGAGGCGCGCGGTGTCCAGCTTGACGCGATCGACCAGCGTGAGCACGACCTGCGACCACGCCCCCCACAGCATCCACGAGGCGCCCTGCCACACGAGCGCGGTGCCCAGCGCGTAGTGCACTCCCGACGCGTCGCCCACCACCGAACGCTGCAGCGCGGCCATGGCCGCCGGCACCACCCAGACCACCGCGAAGAGCAGGCGCGTCAGACGTCGGAGACGCGCGCCCTCATCG
>JARIEV010000153.1 GCA_031127225.1 Gemmatimonadota bacterium
GCAGTCGACGCCAGAGCGGCAGCAGCGACGCGAGGCGGGCGACCCGCCCGTTCGGCGCGGTCTCGGCGCGTCCGCGTCCCACCAACGTGGGGCTGACCAGCATCAGCTGCGCGACGCGCGTCGGGTGCGTGGCGGCGACCACCGTGGCGATGGCGGCCCCCATACCATGACCGACCAGCGCGGCCCGGTGTACGCCGAGCACGTCGAGCAGTGCCACGGCCCGGGCGGCATGCGCCGCCACGGTCATTGGGAGGGAGCCGGCCGGATCGCTCCGGCCGTGCCCCAGCAAGTCGAGCACCAGCACCCGGTGCCCCTTTGGCAGGCGCGGGAGCACGTCCTGCCAGAGGTGTGAGGACAGGAACGCCCCATGGATCAGTACGATCGGTACGCCAGCCCCGCGCTCGCCGAACGCGTAACAGTACAGGCGGACGCCACCGACATCGACGAACTCGCCGCGCATCAGGGTCGGGGCACGGGGGACGCCGCAGGACGCGGCCCGGGGAGGTACGAACGGGCATTCATGAGACTGCGTCAATCTCGGCCGCGGTAACCGACGCGGCAACCGATGCGGCAACCGATGCGGCGCCCAGCGTGAAAACAGCACGGGGGGTGCCGATCGGCACCCCCCGTGCTGCTCTGCTCACCCGCGTGGGGTCAGAGACCGCCGCGGCGTCCGCCCTGCGGCATCGCAGCGAGGTTCTCGTCGAACTTCTTCTTCTGTTCGTCGGTCAGAATCGCCTTGAGCGCATCGTTCCGCTCCGTGTTCATCTTCTGCATCGACTCACGCATGGTCGCCATGTCGCCGCCGCCGCTGCGGGCCGCCTGCATCATTTCCTGCTGCTTCTCGCCGGCCTGCATCATCACCGTGTCGATTTTGGCGGACTGTGTGGCCGTGAGCGTGATGTCCTTGAACAGCTGCTCCTTCTGACGCGCCATCCGCTCGGCCGGCGTCCCCTGCATACCGCCGCGGCCACCACCACCACCGCCGCCGCCCTGGGCGTAGGCAGGGACAGAGACCGCGAGCGCCGCGGCCACAGCAATCATGCGAAGCGTGTTCTTCATAAGAGTCCGGATCCGGGTGGGTCGTTCGGCACGGCGCACGGCGCGGTCGCGACGTCGGCGAGCCTCGGATAGTAGACGCAGCAGTGAGGCAAAGTGTTAAGCCTCGTGAGTTGTACGGTAGAGTTCGTCACATGCTGTGTACCGTTCGTCCCTTCGCCTCTGGCGGAACCCGCCGGTCGAAGTGCAATTTGCACAGGTGACCCTTCCGACTTCGATGTCGCCGATGTCAGCGCCTGAGCCGCTTCCGGTCCCGCTGGACGCGCTGCTCCCGCTGTACCCGCCGGCGCCGGTGGCACCACCGGCGCCCCCCGGTCCCGTCACTGTCCCGATGAGTTGGCTGTACAGAACAGCGTCGTCATCGGTACAGTTTCGCGCCACTAAGGCGTTTTTTCCGAAAGCGGCGGCCGAAGCTGGGTGGAGCAGGGTTCCCTACGCGAGCCGGCAGGGGTGGCACTTGCTGTTGATGCAGGACGGCGATGGCCAATGGCCGGGGGGGATGCTGACCGTCCCATCTGGTACCACGGTGGTCGGGGTTGGGACGATTCCGGCGTACCGGCGGCTGCTGGAGCTGGGGTGGGATCCTGACAGCCCCGGGCTGAGTGCCACCAAGCGGCTGCTGTTCCGATTGCTGGCCGAGGACGACGATCCCGCGTTTCTGGCGGAGATGATGCCCGCCACTTGGGACGACGACTTGATCCGGCGTGGCCGGTTGCTGTTGCGGGAGGCGGCCGCCGCGGCGCTGGCTCAGGCCGGCTACGAGAGCGATCCGCGACTGCGCGGCGCCGCGCGGCGTCTGGTGGACCGGGTCATGCCGTTCCTCAAGTCACCGCTGGCGCAGAAGCCGTGGATCCGGATCGGGAACCAGCACGTCCTGCCCCCCGAGGTGACGGCGCCGTCGTTCCATCTGCTGGTGATGCTGGCGTACATGCCGCAGTTCCGCAGCGAGCACCATGAGTTCATGGATCGGCTTTTCCGTTTCGTGACCCAGCCGTGGCCGCGCCAGCAGCCAATGCAGCAGGTGGGGCCGCATCTGCTCGAGCAGCCGCACCTAGTGCTCGGCGACCTGCTGCCGACGCGCAACGCCATGGATGCCGACATGGTGTCCTCCCTGGGGTGGCTGGAAATCATGGCCCGGCTCGGCTTCCTCAAGCGGCACGACGGCTGGTGCAAGCTGCTCGACCGGCTGCTGGACGACCGCGACCGCAAGCGGATCTGGACGCCGCCGCGGTCGGTCGTGATGCCCGAGCACGTCCCCGTCTGGTCGTGGCCGTTGCTCCCGCTGTCCGATCCGGACTTCGGGGAAGCCTCGCTCGGGGCCTTTTCGGCCGATGTCACCTTCCGGCTGGCGCTGGTCGCCCAGCTGTGCGGGCGGGAGATCGCGCTGGTCTAGCCTTCCCCGGCGGCCGGATCGATTAGCTTTCTCCTCACCACATGACTGCAATCGACCCTGACACGCTGATCGACGATACTACGTTCGCCGATCTGGGCCTCGCCCAACCTCTGCTCGCCGCGCTCGCTGATGCCGGCTATGAGCGTCCCACGCCGATCCAGCGCGATGCCATTCCGGTCGCGCTGAAGGGGCGTGACCTGATCGGTCTCGCCCAGACGGGCACCGGCAAGACGGCGAGCTTTACGCTGCCGATGGTGCATCGCCTGCTCGGTGGGCCGCGCCGCACGCGCGTGCTGGTGCTCACGCCCACCCGGGAGCTGTGTCTCCAGGTTGAGGAGAGCGTCCGCAAGTACTCGAAGTACGCGCCGGTGGATGTGATCCCCGTGTTCGGTGGCGTCGGCTACGAGCCGCAGGAGCGCGCGTTGCGCAGCGGCGTGGATGTCGTCGTGGCGACTCCGGGACGCCTGCTCGATCACCTCGAGAAGCGCAACGTGGACTTCTCGTACCTCGAGACGCTGGTCCTCGATGAAGCGGACCGGATGCTCGACATGGGGTTCGCCCCGCAGCTCAACCGGATCGTGGAGCAGATCCCGAAGTATCGCCAGACGCTGCTCTTCAGCGCGACGATGCCGCCGGAAGTCGAAGCGTTAGCGCGCAAGTATCTCCGCAAGCCGGTGGTGGTGCAGCTGGGTCGTCGCTCGTCGGCCGCCACCACGGTCACGCACGCGGTGTACCCCGTGCCGCGGGGGCGCAAGAACGACCTGCTGGTGCATCTCCTCACCAAGGAGGCGCACGACTCCGTGCTCGTGTTCACACGCACCAAGAGTGGCGCCGACCGCGTGGTGCAGGATCTGGAGCGGGCCGGCGTGAAGGCCGGCGCTATGCATGCCGACAAGTCGCAGCGCGAGCGGATGGCGGCGCTCGAGGATTTCAAGTCGGGTAAGCTGCGGGTGCTGGTGGCTACCGACATTGCGCAGCGCGGTCTCGATATCTCGGGGATCACGCACGTCATCAATTTCGACGTGCCGCAGCAGCCGGAAGACTACGTGCACCGGATCGGCCGTACCGGCCGCGCGGCGAGCACGGGTGACGCCTACACGTTCATGTCGGCGGAAGAGATCGGCATGGTGCGCACGATCGAGCGTACGATTGGTCAGGAGATTCCGCGCGTGAGCGTGCCGGGGTTCGACTTCGGCACCTGATCCGGCGATGCCGGTCAGTGCCGTTGCACGCGGCCGAGCCGTGAGACGGTGATGGTGTCGGCGTGGCCGCCGCGCGTGAGGATGACACGCAGATTGGCTGCGCCTACGCCGAGCCCCGATGGGGCGTAGCTGAGGGAGTCGCGGCTGCTCTGTAATGTGAGCCCACCGCCGTGAAAGTCGCCCGCGGCCAGCGTATCGGCGGCCGCGTGGATCACCACGCGTGAGGTGGCAGCATCGAAGCGGACCGCCGTGGGGGTGCCCGTGGCGATCGCATGATCGCGGGCGAGGGCCAGCAGGGCGGCCGTTTCCTGTGAGGCCATCGACACATCGAGTGCGGCCAGGAGTGATGCCCCCGAGGTGAGGGCGACGGCGGCCACGCCGCTACAGAGCGTGAGCACGGCGAGCTGTTCGACGAGCGTGCTGCCGCGGCGGCGCGATGTACGCCGGGGGGGACGCCAAGCAGGGGACATGGTGGGTGAGTGAGCGAGAAGGGGGCTGCCGCGAGCGCATCGTCGCACGGGACGACAGTATCAGCCGGGCGTTGCCCGATCGTGTCATCCGAACGACGCCCCTCTCACCGCCGCACCGCACGGTGCGGCACTGGCCTGGCGATCGTCGCGCGCAGCCTCAGCGCTGGCGCCGGGGTGCGGATGCGTTCGCCAACGTTCTTCGTGCCTTGACGGCGTGACGATGCGATAGATTGCGGTGACCATCTTAACCCACCCGATCCATCTCTTCAGACATGCGGATTGCGATTTCCACCGGCGGCGGTGACGCCCCGGGCCTCAACGCGGTCATCCGGGCGGCGGTGCTCTCTGCCCGGACCCGTGGTTGGGACGTCCTCGGCATCAAGCGCGGCTTCGCCGGCCTTCTTGGGGAAGACGAAATTGTCCCCCTCACCGAGGACAGTGTGCGCGGGATCGCCAATCAGGGCGGCACGATCATCAAGACCACGAACCGCGGCAGTCCGTTCGCGTATCCGATCCAGCAGGCGGACGGCTCGTGGAAGAACATCGATCGCTCCGACGAGCTGGTTGAGAACGCCCGCAACCTTGGCATCGAGGCGATCATCTCCATCGGCGGCGACGGCTCGCTCAAGATTGCCTCGCAGCTGGCCGCCAAGGGCGTGCGCGTGGTGAGTGTCCCGAAGACGATCGACAATGACGTGCCGGGCACCGTCACGACCTTCGGCTTCGATACCGCCGTGAACACCGCGATGGAGGCCATCGACAAGCTGCATACGACGGCCGAGTCGCATGACCGGGTGATGGTGCTCGAGGTCATGGGACGCGACGCCGGGTTCATCGCGTTGCACGCCGGCGTGGCCGGCACCGCCGACGTGATTCTGATCCCCGAGATCGAGTGGGAGATAGAGAAAGTGTGCGAGAAGGTGATGGCGCGTGATGCCACGGGCCGTCGCTTCAGCATCGTGGTGGTGGCTGAAGGTTCCAAACCGAAGGGTGGGATCGAGTCGATCATCGGTGAGTCGCTGCCCGGGCAGGATCGTCGGCTCGGTGGGATCGCGGAACGGTTGGGGTACGACATTCAGCGTATGACCGGCAAGGAAACGCGCGCGATGGTGCTGGGGCACTTGCAGCGCGGCGGCTCGCCCACGGGCTACGACCGCTTGCTGGCCACCCGCTTCGGCGCGGCGGCCGTGCAGGCCGTGGCCGACAAGCGCTGGGGCCACATGGTCGCGCTGCAGTCGCCGCATCTGGTCACGATCCCGATCGCGGATGTGCTGAAGGAGACCAAGCGCGTCGATCCCAACCATGACGTGGTGCAAGCCGCGCGCATGATGGGGATCTCGTTTGGGGATTAACGGGGAAGTCGGGGGTACGGGGTAGGGAGCACGGGACCCACGACCCGTTCTGCCAACATCGCCGTCAGTGAGACAGCGTCTGTCCACTTTCACGGACGCTGTCTGTTACCCCGCGAACCTCCCCCCTGTCCGTAGGGTACTGTCGGATCGATACTTACACGGCCGCCGCGAGTCGGCCGACCGCGGGGCCGCGGTGGCATGGACCCTGCTAAGTAAGAGACATCGGAACGTCCGGTGGCTCTCCGTGGTGGAAGGCGCGCGACGTCCTGCAGGAGGAAGGCATGTTCCAGATGCATTGGCGAATTCTTGTCACGACGGCCGTACTGAGCCTCACGCTCGGCGCGGGGCGTGCGTATGCGCAGGGGCGCAGCGAGAAGAGTGAGAAGCCCGACGTGCCGAAGGAGTATCGTCCGCCGGCGGGGATGTGCCGCGTGTGGGTCGACGGCGTGCCGCCCGCGCAGCAGCCGGCGCCGACGGACTGTGCGAGTGCCGTGCGCAACAAGCCGGCGAACGGGCGTGTGATTTACGGCGAGGATGCGGCGCGGAAGAAATCGGAGCTGCCGGTCAAAGGGTTTGCCAAGCCGCCGGAGCGGAAGGGCGCGCCCCTGATCCCGCCGGACCTGTCGCAGGCCGATCCGCGGGCGCGTGATGCGTGGGAAGCCAAGAAAATCACGGATGCGCAATTGCATGGAGACCCGCCGGCGACCAGTTCGCCGGCTTCGTCGTATCCGGGCGGTCCGGTGCCTCCCGCCGGTGCGGCGGGTGGGTACGTCACGCCCGGCGGTGTGATCGTGCCCGGTGCGGTCAACGATCCGCGCTATTTCGCGCCGGCGCCGGGTGTGCGCCCGCCTGGGACGGGGTCAGCGACCTGTCTCGATCGTGACGGGGATGGCTGGTGCGACGATCTGCGCTTCGGTCCGCCCACCTGCAACGACACCGACCGCGACGGACGCTGCGACGATCTGCCCGAGTACGCTTCGCGGGCGTACCCGCAGGTGCTGCCATCGATGCGCGCCGTGACCGACGTGCTGCAGGGGCGGATGAGCGCCGAGATCATGCAGTGGCTGGGCACCAACGAGTTCACGGTGCGTGTCCCCGATTCGGGGCGCGGCGGCGTGCCGTGGCGCGCGATCTTTCTCGATCAGTCCGCAGACCTGTTGCAGGTGTGGACGGATGCCAACCGTGACGGCCGCGCTGATCGCATCGAAATTTTCCGGAACGGCCAGCGCGTCAAGCTGATTCAGCGCTAAGCGCGCACCCCGATCTCACCGTGCCGGAAGCACGAGACGAGATGGTCGTTGACGAGCCCGACGGCTTGCATGTACGCATAGCAGATCGTGGTGCCCACGAAGCGGAAGCCGCGCGATGGCCTGGACGTCCCACTGCCGGAAAGCGTCGCGATAGTCCGGCCGCTTGGCGAGGGCAGCGAACCGGAGTGTTCATGCCTCGAAAATACGGCGCCGCACACGGATGATCCAACGGTGCCCGCAGGCGCAGTAGATTTCACGGGTGCGCACTCCACGTGATCGTTACCTACCCCCCGACCGCGACGCTTTTGTCGCGGCCAAGCCGCCCACCGGGCGCATCATCGTCATCGCGCCGACGCGCGCCGCGTGCGAGACGATCGAACTGGCCGTCGGCCTGCATCTCGACACGTTTCTCGAGCGCACGCGCGGTGAGGATCTGCGTCGGCTGGCGGCGAGCGGTCACGGGTTCGGGATCGTGGCCGGCACGGGTACCGGCAAGACGCTGGGGATCCGTCCGATCGCCGAGACGATTCTCGGCACCACCGTCCTCAAGACGGGCGTCGTCAATCGCGAACGCGAAGCCACGCCCGAGACACCGTCGTGGAATGTCGTGGTGGTGACCACGGGGATCGCGCGCCGCTGGTTTCAGGACGGCGACATCCAGCCCACTGACACGCTGATCGTCGACGAGATTCACCAGACAAGCGCCGAGTTGGAGTTGTGTCTCGCGCTGGGCAAGCGGGTGGGGTGCCGGTTCATCTGGTTGTCGGCCACCGTCGATCCGTCGTTTTATGCGCGCTACCTCGAGAGTGCCGACGTGCTGCAGGTCTCGGCCTTCGATGCGACCAAAGCGGCCAAGGTCGAGGTGGAGCGCAAGCAGCCGCTCGCGTTTCTCGACGACAAGTTTCTACAGAAGCTCGCCCGGTCGGCGCGTGGTGTGGCCATTTTTCTGCCCACGCGTGCCTCCGTGGAGGAGGCCGCCGAATGGGTGCGCTCGCGATATCCGCGCATCACGGCCGCGCACTATCACGGTGGTGAGCCGATCCGAGTGATTCGCCCGTTCCTCGAGGGCGTGGTCCCGAAGCCGTTCTTTCTCGCGATGACCGCCGCTGGTCAGAGCGCCCTGAACGTGCCGGGGCTCGACACCGTCATCATCGACGACACGCGCTTTACGAACGTGATCGACCGCGGCCGCAACGTGCTCACGCGCGTCCACCTCGGCTCGAACGAGATCCTGCAGATGGCGGGGCGGGTGCACGGGCGCGTGGAGCACGGGCGCGTGCACATCCTCAGCGACCGCGACATCCGCTTTGAGGCCCTGCGCCCCACGGCACCGGACTTTCAGCTGGCCGGCGATTCGGAACGCGTTGCGCTCACGTGCGCCGGGCTGGGCGTGCAAGCCGACGCGCTCGAGCTGCCGGTGCCGCTCGATCGCGCGGCCTACCGTCGTGCCGTGAGCCATCTCGAGTCACGCGGGCTGATCGAGCAGGGACGCCTGACGGCCTACGGCCGCGCGGTGGAAGCGCTGCCGGTGGAGCGGGCGTGGGGCGAGCTGATCGTGAACGGCGACGACGAGCTGCTGCCGATGCTGGCCGTCATGAGCGGCATTGACTCGCTGCACCGTATGACGCGCGAGGGACGTGATCTGGAGGGGCTGGTAGTGCGCGGCAGCGATCACCTCACGGCGTACAATGTGTACGCGGAGGCGTTCCGCGTGGCCGGCTACATCGGCGAAGTGTATGGACTCTCGCGCCACATGTTCGAGGCCGAGCGCATCGCCCACTGGGCCGAGCA
>JARIEV010000154.1 GCA_031127225.1 Gemmatimonadota bacterium
TGGTGGCCCTCGGGGAATTCGCCGAGGCACGCGCCCTGTTAATCCACTTCACCAACGAACTGGCGCAGGACGGCGACGTCGCCTCGGAGCGCATACGTCGGCTGCAGCGACGGCTGGCGACCACCGCCCGCGACGGGACCGGCCTCGCGCCGGCCGCCACCCAGCTGGGCGATCGCCTCGTGGGGCGTGACGCCGAGATGGCCATCGTGCAACGGGCCCTTGGCCGCGCGCGGCAGCACCAGATGCAGCGGCTGGTCGTGAGCGGCACGGCGGGGATGGGCAAGACACGCCTGCTCGACGAGATCGACGCGCGGTTGCGCACGCAGTCGGTGCAGTTGGTCCGCGTGCGTCTCGCCCCGGAGATGCACGACGTGGCCGGCGCCGCCCTCACCGAGTACGTCCGCGCGCTCGCGTCCCTCGGCGGCGCGGCCGGCGTGGGCGCCCCCACGGCAGCCGTCCTCACGGGGCTCGTACCCGATCTCACCGCCGCGTTCCCGGGCGTCACGCCGGCCGCCGCCCCCGCGCGCCCCGACGTGCTGTATGAGGCCGTCGCCGATCTCTTGCAGGCGGTGACCGAGGAACGCCTGACGGTGGTCCTGCTCGACGACGTGCATCACCTCGATGCGCTGAGCCGCGACGTATGGCACCGGCTCGGCACGCGCACCGCCGCCGCGCTGCTGGAAGTGGCCACCACCCGCGAGCGCGATGCGGTCCCGCACAGCACACGCCTGCTGCTGGCGCCGCTTGTGGCCGGCGACATCCACGAACTCGTCGACGAAGCGGCCACGCTCCCGGACGCGCCGTGGCGCGCGCCCCTGCTCGCAGCGCTGACCACCGCGTCGGCCGGGGCGCCCGGCCCGCTGCTGCGCGGGCTCCGCACGCTGGATCTCCGAGGGCATCTCCGGGTGCAGGACGGCGGCTGGCGCGTCGCGTCCCCCGCCGCCGTGACGGCCGACATCGCGCAGGCCTTCCGCGAGGCCCGATCGCCCGGCTCGGGCGAGGCGGCCCATCTGCTGGCGGTGTTGCACGTCTGGGGCCGTCCCCTGACGCAGTCGGACCTCATGACGGTCGCGGCGGCGCGATGGCGCGATGTCACGCCCGACGAGTGGCGGGCGGGGCTCCGAGGGCTCGAGCGTGAGGGGTTTGCGGTCACGCGCGCCGGCGAGTGGACCGCGGTGGACAGCGCGATCGCCGGCGCCCCCGACCCGGACACGGCGGTGCCGTTGCTGACCGCCTTGGCCGTGCAGCTGCTCCGTGACGAGGCGCCCCCAATGGGCACCATCGAGCATCTGATGCGACGCGCCGGCGCGATGGAGGCCTTTCCCGTGGCGGCGACGGTGATTCGTCGGGTGGCGCGAAAACCGAGCGTCCGCGACGCCGGCCTGCGCGGGCGCGCGCTCGCCCGCCGGTGTGCGTCGGTGTCTGGGCGGCCGGAGTGGGAACCCCGCCTCTACCGGGCCATCGGGTTTGTGGGGCGCCGCTCCCGCCCCGCACTCATCGCGCTCGGCGCTTTGGCGGCGTCACTCGTGGTCGTGGCGGGCACCCTCACCGCCCTCTGGCAGCCGCGACTGGCCGTGGAGGCTGCGCCGATGGCCACGTCCGGCCTGCGGGGCGCGGTCGGGCTGGTCGTACAGCCGCGGGTGGCGGTCTACGATGGCTTCGGGCGTCGGCGCGACGACCTCGCCATGACCGTGCGCGTCTCGGGGGAGCGGACGCGGGTGGTGGGTGATACCGCGCGCCCGACCGACGCGGGTCGCGCGCAGTTCGAGCGATTGGCGCTGGTCCCGATGCGCCCCGACGCGGACGCGGCCTCCGAAGGACGACCGCCGCAGTTGGTGTTCCGCGGACCGTGGTGGGTACGCGCGGCGCGCGTGGATGTGGCCGGTGTGCGGTGGTCCGGGGGGCGCGATCAATTCCGCGTGGTGCGTGCGGCCGTGAATGGACAGGCGCTGGATGCCCGTCAGATCGCGCGGGTGCGCACATCCGACGACTCCGTCCGTGTCACGCTCACCTTCGAATTCTCCACCGATAATGCCACGGCCAACTACGTGGTGGGGGCCGGGCCTACCTGGCTCCCGCACGGAGAATCGGTGGTCCGCGTGGCGGGGCTCCCGCGTCCCGTCGTCAACGCGTGGCAGACGGTGCACTTTGCCGTACCCACCCCCCGGACCCCCGGCCGCCACTACGTGATCCTCGCGATGGGTACCGAGGACTCCGTGGATCACCTGTTCTCCGCCACCAATTGGGCCGTCGGCGCACCGGTCTGGGACGACGGCAACGACCTGCAGAGCCTCACGCCCGCGCGCCGCGCGTTCCTGCGCGACTCCGGCTGGGTGCTGCAACCACGCGCCCTCACCGGGCGGTACCGACGCGCCGAGGGGGCACTCGCCATCGGCGACTCAGCGTGGCGCGTGGGGGTGGGGGTAGGCGACTACGCCACCACCGGCGACCTGTTGATTCAGGGCACGGTGTTCGAGATCGCCGTCAACGAGTAACGCCCGGCCGCGGTCCGTGAGTCAGGGGGCCAGCACAGAGATCTCACGCACCTGCTCCATCCAGCTGCCGTCGCTCCGGCGGAAGCGGACTCGGATCTTCAGCGTCCCTGAGGCGGCCGGAACGACGTTCGCGTAATCCGCCTGCGCCACATTGTCGCCCCAGCCACCTCGTGCCCGCACGATTGTGGCGCTGCCCTCCACGACCTCGTATTCAGCGTTGCTCACGCTTTGCGAGCGCGTTCCACTACCCCAGAAGACCACCGGCCAGAAGCCGACGTAATCGCCGACGCGAGCGCTCAGGACCGGGTACGTACTCACGCTCCGTGGCGAACCACCGAACGCCTCCCCGAACGTGAGTGCCCGGAGGGAGTCGAGAGCTGACGGCAGAATCTTCACGCGATACAGACCGGTCGCCGTGCTCCCCGGCGTTCCCACCCGGATCTGTGTATCGATCGCCTCGAGTAACGGTCCGGCCACCACGGTC
Source organism: Gemmatimonadota bacterium (assembly GCA_031127225.1). GTDB lineage: Bacteria > Gemmatimonadota > Gemmatimonadetes > Gemmatimonadales > Gemmatimonadaceae > Gemmatimonas. The sequence goes on from JARIEV010000154.1 coordinate 2,980, forward strand.
GCCAGTCGCTGCAGGCACCCGTACTGACCACACGGGCGTGCATCGATGCTGACGAGGCTGGGATCAGCTGTTATGGTAAACGTCGCGCCCTGCAGCGTAGCGCCCTCCGCATTGAGCGCGCGGAAGGAGAACGTTCCGGTATCACCATTCACGTACACGCCGTAGTGCTGCACCTCGATACGGGCGACCGGACTGCTGACCGCGACCGCCGCCGTGCCACGGGCCGGGACCTTGCCGCCGGTCTGCGCCGTGATGGTCACGAGGCCACCGGCCACGAGCGCCGTGGCGGTGCCGTCGCTGCTGATCGATACCGCCGTGGAATCCGTGGTCGTCCAAGAGAGCGCGCAGTTGGCGACCGCGACACCGTCCGCCGTGCTCGCGGTGAACGTGATGCGACCGCCCACCAGCGGCGACCACGTGGCCGGCGATACGACGAGACGCGTGGTCTTGGCCGGCACGGCGGGGCACGACGGCTTTTTCGCCGCACGGACGTCAAGATCGAGCGCACCGGCCAGCGGATCAGCCCCGCTACAGGCTGACAGCAGGAGGGGCATCGAGAGCACGAGCGTGCGAAAGAGACGAGGCATTGACGGTCTCGGAGGGAGGGAGGTGGGACGCCGGGACTGGCCCGGTCGCGATCCTCACAGCCTAACTCCAGCCCGCCAAGTAGCCGCCAAGTGGTTCTCCCGCAACACCTTGCCGTGTGCTCCCGGCCGCACCGCCCCAATCACCCCGCCCCCCTACGGCGTCTGCGTCTCCGTCTCCGCCGTATCGGTGGGGTTCCACAGATCCCCGTACAGCTGCGGGCCGCACGACTGACAGATGCTGTGGCTGAACATCACGTCGGCGCGGTCGCTGATGTACGACTCCACCGACTCCCAGTACCCCTCGTCGTCGCGCACCTTCTTGCATGACGCGCAGATCGGGATCAGCCCCTTGAGCGCACGCACTTCTGACAACGCCGTACGCATCTCCTCGGTAACGGCCTTCAGGTTGTCGTTCGTGACGTGCAGCACCGCTTCGCGCTCGCGTCCGCGGCGATTGAAGCGCACCAGCACCACCGCCAGCGCCACCGACAGCACCAGAATCACCGCGCCCAAAATACCGGCCAGCCGCTGCCGGGCAATAATCAGCGTCTGCGTGACCTGCTCGTCGCGCAGCCGTTCGTTTTCGACCTGCTCACGCGCCACCTCAGCGTTGGCTTCGGTGGCCGCGATACGCTGTGCCGTGGTCTGGCTGAACACCGTATCGCGCAACGCCTGGTAGCGGCGCAGATACCGCAGCGCCGCCCCGGCGTTACCGCCGGCTTCCTCGAGATCGGCCAGCTCCTGCAGCGCCTGCAGCGTGAGCACCCGCTGCGACACCTGGCTGGACAGCTGCACCGAGCGCGTGAGGACACCACGAGCCCGATCGGCCTCGTTGAGGGCGCGGTACGCCTGCCCGAGGTCCAGCAGCACCCGCGCCTCGCCCCGCGGGGTGCGGGCGGCATCCCCCACTGCACGCGCCGAATCGAGCACCACGATGGCCTCCCGCGGACGCCGTTCGCGGAGGAACAACTGCGCGCGCGCGGCCGCATTGAGCGACCACCCGGACGTCGAATCAGACGGCGACCCGCGGCTGTAGGCCCCCTCGGACTCCTGCAGTAACCCACGCGCGCGCGGGTAATCGCGGAGATAGATGTACAGCGACGCCAGACAGTTCAATGCATAGCCTAGCGTGGCGGGCACGCCGGCTGTCCGGGCGGTGGCAACCGCCTCCAGCGCCACGGGGAGCGCACGGTCGTACTGCCCCCAGTCCTGATACGTCTTGCCGATGTTGGCCAATACCCGCGAGGTGGCGGCCGCGTCGCCGTCGAGGCGGCGCCGCGCCAGCGACGCCATGAAGGCGTTCAGCGCCGGTTCATAATTGGCCAGCTGGTAATAGGTCGCCCCGAGGCTGTTGAGCACCTGCCCCAGCCCCACGCTGTCGCCCAGCACGGTGCGCAGCCGGCGCGCCTGCTCCAAATGCACGAGGGCGCTGTCGTAGTCATTCCGGACCCAGTGCACGATGCCCAGACTGTACGTCACGTCAGAGAGCAGCGCGGAGTCGCGTACCAGCGTGGCCAGCCGCATGGCCAGTCGGTACTCGACCACCGACGCCGCCGGGTCCGTGTACCGCAGCACCCCCGCCAGCCGCCGGTACGCCGCGGCCAGCACCGCGTCGGTGGCGGTGGCGCCTCCACTCCCACCCGCCCCGAGCGCGCGCAGCGAATCGATCGCGCGCCGCAGCCCCGCCACCGAGCTGTCGCGGGGCGTAAACGCGGACACCCGCGGCGCGACCATGGCCGCCTGCGCGGCGGCCGGTGCCGCCGCAGCGGCGCCTAGCGTGACCGCGGCCAAGACGGCCAGCCACACGCGCCCGCACGGCACGGCCGGCCGCGCGGCGCGGAATGATGTCAGAACTGGATGCATGCCGGAACCGGAGACGCGCGCTGTTACCCGAAGTGAAAAAAACTACTACCGTCGCGCCACCGCGGCCTTCGGCGTGTACCACTCTTCACGGATCCAGTCCACCACCATCTCGATCTCGCGCTGGGTGAGGCTTTTTTCCGTGCCGTACGACGGCATGCGATCGTTGTCGCGGCCGTAGAAGCGCGGATGCGTGGGGTCGTTCACGAACGAGACCATCCACTCCCGCGACGCCCAGCCGGTCAGCTCCGGTCCGTCGGTGCCGACATCCTGAAACTTGTGGCATTCGGCGCAGCCGTTGGTGGTGTTGCGCATGAACGCGATGCCGAGCGCGATCTGGGCGCTGTCTTTGCGGTCCATCGCGACCTGCGAGGCCAGCGCCGATTGCGACGACAGTGCCAGCACCACATTGCGCCGCGTCGCGACTTCCTCGTCCGTCTCCGGGATGTGATCGCCAAGCCAGCCGGTCATGTCCCCTTCGGTGTGTATCGTGCCACCCCAGTAGCGGTGCGTGAGAATGGTGTCGGCATTGAGAAACCCCTGCGCCCACGCACGCGACCCGTACCCCTTGAGATCCGAGGCCGAGATGGAGTCCTTGGGCAACGCGTTCCCCATGCCGTCGTGTCCATCGTAGCGATGGCATGACGCACAATTCTGCGAGAAAATTCGAGGGCCCTGCGTGTACGGGTCGTCGCGCATCAGCCCAAGCGCACCGCTGATCGGCACACCGGCGTTGGCGAGCACCACCGCGCGCGCCGCGTCCCGCTGCGACGTGGCCTTCGCCACCTGGAATTCCGGATCGTTCCGATCCTCGGCGATGGCCTGCCACGTGAGCAGCACGACACCGGCGAGCATCGCGCCCATGAAGCCGAGGTTGAAGCGATGCCCGAGCTTCCAGCGGCCCAGGAATGGCATCGCCATCAGCACCACCAAACCGAGCGTGGGCAGAATGATCGCGCCGATGATCTCCGTCTTGCCCGGGAAGTACTTGAGAAACTGGTACAGAAACAGGAAGTACCACTCGGGGCGGGCCGCCGAAAACTGCTCGGCAGGATCAGCGGGCGCCCCCAGCGGGGCACCTTGTTCGCGCACCACGAAAAAGAGCACCACCACGAGCACGGCGAGACACGCGACCGCGTCGCGCAGCACCTGCTCCGGCCAGAAACCCTGATCCGGTCCCTTGAGCGGCTGCTTGGGGGTGAGCCCATGCTTTCGGAACAGATACACATGCCCCACGATCAGCATGATGATCGCACCCGGTATGATACCGGCGTGCAGCGCGAAGAACCGCGTGAGCGTGTGGTGCCCGTAGTTCACGCCGCCCACGACCACTGTTTGCAGCGATTGTCCGACGCCCGGGCTCATGCCCACGATGTTCGTGGTCACGGCGGTGGACCAGTAGCCGTTCTGATCCCACGGCAGCAGGTAGCCCGTGAGTGACAACGCCAGCGTGAGCACCAGCAGCACCACGCCGAACCAGTAGTTCATCTCACGCGGTGCTTTGTACGCGCCGTCGATGATCACCTGCATGAGATGCAGCACCAGCAACACCGTCATCGCTTGCGCGACAAAGTGGTGCAGCCCACGCAGGAACCAACCACCCAGCATCTGGTGCTGGATGTAGTACACGCTCTCCCACGCCGTCTGCGAACTGGCGCTGTACGACAGCCACAAGAACACGCCCGTGATGAGCTGCACCACGAAGAAGAACGACAACGTGCTGCCCCACACGTAGCGCCAGCGGGCGCCGCCGGGGACGTTTTCGAACAGGACCTCGTGCAGCAATCCCTTGTAGCCGGTGCGCGAATCGAGCCACGCGCCGATGGACACGCGTTCGTTGGTAGGCTGCTCAGCCATTACACGGCGACCTTGTCGGGGGAGCCTTTGCGGAAGTTCTGGAAGCGCACCCACACGTCCCCGTCGCGCACCACGGCCTCGAGTTCATCCATCCCACGCGGGCTCGGGCTCTTGGGGTCGGCGATGGCGCCATCGAGGGTGAAGCTGCTGCGGTGACAGGGGCAGAAGTAGCCCTGCGTGGTGGCGTTGTAGCCCACCGAGCACCCCAGATGCGGGCACACCGAGTTGAGCACGCGCACGGCGGCGTCACCGGTGCGCTGCAGGTACACCGAGCCCACGGGTACGTTTTCGGTCGTGTTCCACGCGTCCACCAGGGTGTCGAGCACCTGAAACTTGCGCGGCGGCCCGTTGGTCTCGAGCGAGGCGAGCGAGGCGACGCGCACGAGGCCACGCGTATCGGATTTTCGCCGCAGCGGATCGAACACCGTGAACAGGCCGGCGATGGGCGCCACGGCGGAGATGAGGCCGCCCACGACGATCGAGGCGGTTTTGGCGACGAAGTTGCGCCGGTCAGGCGCCTGCGTGGGGTCGGACATGGTGACGGTGGGAATCCGGGAAGGCAGCAGAAGACACCGCACGCACGCGTACGGCGGGACACGGCGGGGCACCCGTGCCCCATGCGTATTCCATGCGCCTATTATACGTCAGGGAACAGCGCGCTGCTGACCGTGTTTACCGTAGGTCAGCGATCGTGCCGCGCGCTGCGTTATGCGTGCAGTACGGCCTGCATCCACGTGCCGCTGATCGTCTCGGGCGGCGTACGGCTCCCACCCTCTCGTTCTCCATTTCCCCATGCATCTGCGACTCCGTCAGTTCGGCGCGGTCTGCGTCCTGGCCCTCTCCATGGTGAGCACGGCCAGCGCCCAGCAAGACGAAGACAAGACGCCGCTCGGCAAGAAGATGAGCGCCATGAATACGGCCTTTAAGGCCGTGGGCCGCCAGATCGACGACGCCTCCAAGAACGCCAATACCCTCGAGCAGCTGGCGATCATGGAAACGAACGCCAAGGCGGCGCTCACCATGGAGCCCGAGAAGAAGGCCAAGGTGCCCGCGGGCGATCAGGCCAAGTTCACGGCGGGCTATCAGGCGGGCATGAAGGAGTTCATCGCGACCGTGCAGAAACTGCAGGCGGCCATCAAGGCGGGCAAAAATGCGGACGCGGTGGCCATGTACGACGAGCTGAAGGGACAACAGCGCGAAGGGCACAAGGAATACCGCCTGAAGAAGGCAGG
>JARIEV010000155.1 GCA_031127225.1 Gemmatimonadota bacterium
CGCGCTGCAGATACCACGCAATGAGGCGATCTCCCCAAAGCAAGACCAGCATGGCGGCCGGCGCAAGGAAGACGCCGAAGGGCACATCGGGGAAAGCAAACTCCGCATCGGTGCCACGCGTGCGCCACTTCACGAGGGGGCCCACAATCAGCAGAAACACGGTGGCACCGACGAACGCGCCCACGATGATCGTCAGCAGGGCCCGCTCGGAGCCGAGTGCCGCGCCGACGACGGCCATCAACGTGGTGTCGCCGAACCCCATCGCCTCGCGCTTCATCATCACTTCGGCCAGCCAGCCGATGATGGTGATCGCGCCGGCACCGGCGCAGGCACCCAGCACCGCCGCCCACGGATCCGCGAAGTGCGACGCTTCACCCACAAAGAAGTTCGCGATCGCGGCGGCGAACACCAGCACCAGGCCGCTCACGGTGAACCCGTCGGGGATCAGGTAGGTCTTCGCATCGGTCACCGCGATCCCGAACAGCAGCGTGCCGAACACCGCCACGCGTACCGATTCCAACGTCAGGTCGAAAGCGATCACGCTGGCCACCCAGCCCAACCCCACCGCCAGCTCGACCGCCGGATACTGTACCGAAATGGGCAGCTGGCAGCCGCGGCACCGGCCACGCAGCAGCACCCAACTCACCAGCGGAATGTTCTCGTGCCACGCAATGGCCCGCTCGCACCGCGGACAGCGCGAGCGCGGCCGGACGACGCTGAGGTCCGCCGGCCAGCGCGCAATGCACACGTTGAGAAACGACCCGATCGCGGCGCCGAGCACGAAGACCGGCAGCAGGATGAGGAGGATGATGTCGGAGGTCAGGAGCAGCACGGAGTCTCGGGGAGAACGGAGCGGAGGTCAGTCGGCGCGCAGCGCATGCATCAGGATCCCGGCCGCGACGGCGACGTTCAACGATTCAATACCGGGCGCCATCCGGATCGCCACGCGCGACGTCACCGCCGACGCCACGTGTGCCGACAGTCCCGCCCCTTCGTTGCTCACCACCAGCGCGAGATGGGCCGGCCGGCCGTCGGCCGAGAGGCCGTCCAACGGCAGGCCATCGGTGTCCGCCGCCCACACCGGCATGGCCTGTTGCTGCGCGTAGGCCGCGAAGTCGTCCCACGACATCGAGACCGTGGGATGCACGAACAGCGCGCCCATCGTGCTTCGGACGACTTTGGCGTTCCAGAGGTCAACGGTGCCCGGCAGCGCCACGGTGGCCGTGACCCCCAACGCCGCGGCCGTCCGGATCACCGTGCCCACATTCCCGGGGTCCTGCAGCGCATCAAGCACAAGGATCCGGCTCGAAGGCCCCGCCGGGGCTGACAAGGTCCACGTAGGGATCGGCGCCACTGCCAGCACTCCCTGCGGCGCCTCGGTGTCGGCCGCACTGGCCAGGTCGGCCTCGCTCACCACCGTCACGGGCACGCCGCGCGCTTGAGCCGCCGCCAGCAGCGCACGGCCGCGTGCCGGCTCGCCCAGCGCCTCGGTGACCAGCAGCCCCTCCACCGGCAACTGGGACGCCAGCAACGCCTCGACCGTCCGTACCCCTTCGGCCACAAAGCGATGCTGCCGCTCCCGAGCCTTCCGGCGCTGCAGGTCGCGGGCCAGGGTGAGTAGTTTCACGGACACTGTGCGCCGCCGGTGGGGTATACCGGACGGGGGCGCCGAGTGCCCCCCACTCCACGAACGGCATTTTTCTGACGGGCGATAGCCATGCTTGAGAATACACGATGGAGCAGCCCCCTGCCGCCCGCGCCGCGGGCGTGGTGGCGTGCGGCCCTGCTGGTGGCCGTGGTCGCCGGTGCCGCCTGCGTGCCCCCCACGCAGGACGAGGTGGCCATGGGCAACGAGTACGCCCAGCAGGTCGAACGCGAGCTGCCCATCGTGCGCGATCCGGATGTCGTGCGGTACATCAACGTGCTCGGCGACTCCATCGCGCGCGTCTCCGATGATCGCGCGCTCACGTGGCGCTTCAACGTGGTCGACCAGCCGGACATCAACGCCTTCGCCGTCCCCGGCGGGCACATCTACGTGTACCGCGGGCTGATTGAAAAAACCACCAGCATGTCGGAGCTTGCCGGCGTGCTCGGACACGAAATCGCGCACGTCACGCAGCGCCACAGCATGGAGCAGATGGCCAAGGCGCAGCGCGCGAACATCGGACTCTCCGGACTCTGCCTGTTCGTGCCGTCGGCCTGTCAGGGCGTAGCCGGTACGGTGCTGCAGGTCGGTGCACAGGCGGGCTTCGCGAAGTTCAGTCGTGACGACGAGGCGGAGTCCGATCGGTTCGGCGTCACGTACGTGGTGCGTGCCGGCATCGACCCGCGCGGCATCCCGAGCATGTTCCGCATCCTCATCGCGGAACGCGCGCGGAACCCCAGCAGCGTCGACGCATTCTTCGCCTCGCACCCCATCGAAGAGAATCGCGTGGCGAACACCGAAGCCGAGATCGCAAAGCTTGACCCGGCGCTACTGAAGTCGCTCACCCGCGACACACGAGCGTTTCAGAGCTTCAAGACGCGCCTCTCCACCCTGCCGCGCACGCCGGCCAAGCGCTGAGCAAGCGCTGACCGCCGCCCGTCGGGCGCCTGGCCTTACGGCAGGCGCCTGACGAATTCGGTGATCAGCGCCTCGAACCGCCCCGCTACGGCACGGCCGGCCTCCATCACCTCGGCGTGATCGAGCGGCGCCACCGACAGCCCGGCCGCCTTGTTGGTAATGCACGACACGGCCGCCACGCGCATGCCGATCGCCCGCGCCACGATCACTTCGGGCACGGTGGACATGCCGACGGCATCAACGCCCAGCCGCTCGAGCATCCGCACCTCGGCCGGCGTTTCGTACGTCGGTCCCGTGAGGCCACAGTACACACCGTCCTGCAACGTGGTGCCGGTCGCCCGGGCGCACTCGTGCAGGAGCGCGCGCAGTGCTGCGTCGTACGGGGCCGACATGTCGGGAAAGCGTTCGTCACCCGGCTCCACGGCGCCGAACAACGGATTGCGGAACATGAGGTTGATGTGATCCGCAATCACCATCAGATCACCCGGATTGAACGTGCGGCGCACGCCGCCGGCGGCATTCGAGGCGAGATACACCGGCACGCCGAGCGCGTGCATGACGCGCACGGGAAGCGCCGAGAGTGCGGCGTCGTGCCCTTCGTACATGTGAAATCGGCCCGCCATGGCGATGACGGGACGCCCACCCAGCATCCCCACCAGCACCTGCCCGGCATGCCCGGCCACCGTGGCGGTGGGAAAACCGGGCACCTCGGCAAACGGGATGCGCACCGCTCCTTCGATCCGGTCAGCCAGCCCGCCCAGCCCCGAGCCAAGCACGATCCCGCACACCGGCGTCGGTGCGGACGGCCCCGTCCGCGCGCGGATGTACGCCGCCGCGCGCTCGGCGGCCACGGTGCCGGGCACCTCAGATACTGCGTGGCCGCTCACAGCGTGACCGCTCACAGCGTGACCGTGACGTCGCCGACGTCGGCAAGCACGTCCCCGATCGTCTCGGCCATGGCGTCGCGCAGCGTCTCGCGGTCGTCGTGTGGCAGAAACGCGGCGTCGAACGAGGACATCGCCAGCATGGCCAGCGTGTCGAGATCGAAGTGAAGATGCTGTGCGCACCGCACGTATTCGTCGGTGAGTGACACACCGCTCATGAGGCGGTTGTCGGTGTTCAGGGTCACGACGGCGCCCAGCAGGACGTAGCGCGCCAGCGGATGCTCAGCGAACGTGGGCACCACGCGCGTTTGCACATTGCTGGTGGGGCACACCTCGAGCGCGATGCGGTGATCGATCACGTACGCTTCGAGCGACGGGTCCTCACGCAGCCGCGTGCCGTGTCCGATCCGGTCGGCGCCGCACCGGTGCACCGCCTCGCGGATGCTCGACGGGCCGTCGCCCTCACCCGCATGCACGGTCACCGACAGGTCATGCTGTCGCGCGTAGTCAAAGGCCAGCGCATGCGCCGACGCTGGATTGCCGAGCTCACCGCCGGCGAGATCAAAGGCCACGACGCCACGGCCCTTGTACGCCACGGCCAGCTCCGCCATCTCGAGCGCGTGCGGCCACGGAAAGCTGCGCAGCGCGCAGACAATCGCCCGGGCCATCGTGCCGGTTTCCGCTTCGCCGCGCGCGAGTCCGCGCAGCACAGCGGCCATCACCTCATCGGCCGACAGGCCACCGGCTGCGTGGAGCGCCGGACAGAAGCGCGCTTCGATGTACCGCACCCCATCGCGCGCCGCATCGACCACGAACTCGAACGCGATGCGATCCAGCGACGCGGCGTCCTGCATGACCGCCAGCGTCACGGAAAAACGAGCGAGGTAATCCTCGAGATGGCGCGCGTCGTCCACGCGCATCCATTCGCCCAGCGCCGCCTCGGTGGTGGCGGGCAACGCCAGCCCCCGCTCGAGGGACAGGTCCAGCAGGGTCGACGGGCGCAGCGACCCGTCGAGATGGCAGTGGAGATCCGCCTTGGGCAGCCGCTGCACGGCGTCCACGAAGGCGGGGTTCACCACGGCAGGGTTCACCAAGGCGGGGTTTACGGCGCGCGACGGCGCCCCCAACGGCGCAACCACGCTCATGACGCGCCCTCGTGCTCACCGTCCGCGGCCAGCCGCTCCCGCACCGGCACCACCCGGTAGATCGCGCCGCCAACCAGCGGCTGCGTGGCATCCACCGGCAACCCACGGCTGTCGGTGAGTCGCTGACGACCCGCGTGAACCTCGTCGGCGAGTTCGGGATAGAGGGCCCGCACCGCATCCACCGCGACGGACCCGTGTGGCACGGATACGCCCCGTTCGTTCACATACACCCGCAGGGCATCGGGGGCCGACGCCGGCGCCGTCACGTCACTCATCGCGAGACTCCCGCGCCCACGGCGCGAATACGTTCGGCCGCATCTCCACGGACCGGTTGTGGCAATGACTGCAGGTAGCGCGCGAGCATGTCGCTGTCACGCACCGTCAGCACCTCGACCGACACCGTGCGGGCGAGCGATGCCCCCTCCGGATCGTCGATCATGAAATCGTTGATCGCGATCGAGTAAATACGATCGGGATCGACCGGCGCCCCATTGGCGCCGAGCACACGCCGTACCCGCTGTCCCTGCGGCGCGGCCGGGTCGTACTCGATCGTCATCCCGCTCACGTGGGAATTGGGACGGCCGCCCCACACCCAACGCTCTGCCGCCGCCGCGAGATCACGCCCCCGCAGGCGGATGCGCACGAGCACGTTGCCGAAGGGGGAAATTTCGTGCACCCCGCCGAACACGAGCGGTCCTGCCGGGACATCGGTGCGCATGCCGCCGTTGTTCCACGCCCCGAAGTCGGCGTTGCCGTTCACCCGCGCCGCGTCGGCGATCAGGTTCCCCAGCGCATGCTGTGTGCCACGGCGCATCAGCGGCTCGGCGACTGTCGCCACCGGCCGGTTCATGCGCACCTCCACCTTACGGGTCGCCGCTTCGACGATCGAATCGACCACCGGATCAGCCCCGACCCGCTCGGCGCCGTTCACGTAGCGGATCGCGGCGGTGGCCTCGCCGCCGTCGAGGGGCACGTCGACGACGGCAATCGCGCGTCCGTTAGACGAGGTCTGCACCACCGGCATGTCCCGGTGACGCAGCACGATGTTGGTGTGCGAGTGTCCCATCACGAACACGTCGGGCCGGTCGGTGAGACGATCGATCACGTTGATGCCGTCGCCGCGACAGCCCGTGGACTGATCACGCTCACAGCGCGCGCCGTCATGAATGAGCGAAATCACGATCTGGGCGCCACCGGCCCGCAAGGCGCGGACGCGCTCGCTGATGATCGGTGCCGGATCGAGAAACGTGAGCAGACGGACGTTGCGCCGCTTGGTCGACGTGGCCGTGTGCGTGCCCGCGGTGCCCACGACGCCGATGCGCACCCCGCCGCGCACGATCACCGTATCACTGCGCAACCACGGCAGCGGACGGCCGTCCGGGCCGCGCACGTTCGCCGCCAGCACTCTGTGCTTGAGCTCCGCGAGCCGAGCCCGCAGCGTGTCCTGCCCGAAGTCGAACTCGTGATTGCCCAGCGCGCCCGCCGACAGCCCCAAGCGGTTCAGCACGGCCACCGTCGGCTTGCCGGCATCCCAGTCGGAGGCCGGCGTGCCGGAGAAGAGATCGCCCGCGTCCACGACAATGCTCTGGCAATTCCCCGTGCACTCGGCCCGCGCCTTGGCGATGACGGCCGACAGCGCCACGGCGCCCCCCTGCAGCCGCCCGCGATCGTCGGGCTTCGTGGTGAGCGCGGCGTGGAAGTCACTCATCGCGATCACACGCACCGTACGCCCCGTGAGAGCTGGCGCCGCTGGCGCTGTAGCCGCTGGCCTCACGGCCGCTGGCGTTGCCGCAACCGGTGCGTGCCCCGCGGCCTCGGCCGAGCGGCCGCCATGCTGCTCGGCGTATGCGATCGCGCGGGCCGCCGCAGGCTCCAGACGCCAGTTCACCGCCGCGTAGCGCGACGGGTCCAGGGTGCCGGCCGCCCGCACGTCGTCGATCACCAGCTGTCGGATGTCCAAGTCTTTCTGAAACACCACCGGCGCCTGCGCCAGCATGGCGAAGCCACCACCGCCACCCTGTCTGTAGTTGTTCAGCGCCATCGTGAACGTGTCCGTGGGCTGCACGGCGCGCCCGCGGCGCGTCAGGGTCGTGATCCGCGATCCCGGCGGCTGCCGGAGGTCGATCACGTAGTCCACGCCGGACACCACATCGAAGTTGTACCCCGGTACCTTCTGGTCCACCAACCCGCCGGCCGGCGCCGTGCCCTCGGGGGTCAGCGTCCGGTAGTACCGGGACGACTGTTCCAGAAACGCGCGCAGCTGCGCCCCGGAGATCCGCACGGCGCGCAGCGTGTTCTCGTACGGATACAGACGGGACAGCGCCGCCTGCGTGACCGCACCGGAGTCGAGCGACGCATCGAGGGAGAAGGCGGCCGTGGCCGACAGTTCCGCCCCCGACGCACGCCGCATCACGTCGTTCACCAGATCCGTGACGGGCGCGTCCACCACGCGGGCGCTGTCGGCGCGCCACGCCACCGCCGTGCGCCCCACCGGGGTGTTCACCCACGCGAGCGTGGCCCGGTGTGTCGCCGCCGACGCCGCCAGCACTGCGGGCGATTCCGCGTGTCCGGCCACCCGCACCGACTGCCCACGGTGCGAGGCCACCCGCCACGCGCCCTTCGATTTCTCGAGCGTCAGCGTGGCCACGGCCACCGAGGCGGCCCAGTTGCGCGGCTGCACCACCAGCGCGCCGTTGATCGTGGAATCCACCAGCTCCCGGTGCGAGTGCCCGAACACCACCAGATCGATCCCGTCGATCTCCGCCGGCACGCGGGCCGCTACGTTTTCCGAGGGAAGACCCGTCGCCACGGTGTCGTAACTGGCGGCGTCATTCAATCCGGAGTGCAGCAGTACCACGATCACGTCCGCCTTGCGACGGCGCACCTCGGCGACGGCGGTACGCACCGAGGCCACGATGTCGGTGACCGTCAGGCCGGCCGCCTGCAGATGATCGCGATCCCAGAGCATCGATCCCGGGGTCGTGCCACCGATAATCGCGATGCGCACACCGCGCCGGTCAATCAGGGTGTACGGGGCCACGAACGACCGACCGCGGGCGTCGCGCACGTTGGCCGCGACAAACGGGAAGGCCGCCTTGGCGATCGCGGCCTGCAGCGCTGGCACACCATAATTGAATTCGTGATTCCCCAGCACGGCCGCGTCGTACTGCATCACGTTCATGGACGCGATCACGGGGTGCACCGGCGGCGGCGCCACTTTCGCCGCCACAAACAGCAGCGGATTCCCCTGCAGAATGTCGCCACCCTCCACCAGCAGCACGCGCCCCGGATTGGCCGCGCGCACCGAGTCCACGATCGTGGCCGCGCCGGCCAGCGTGCGCGCGGGGTCGGGCGCACCGGCGTAGTAGTCCCAGCTACGCAGACGCCCGTGCACGTCGGTGGTGGCCGCGATGACGAGATCGAACCGCCCGGACTGCGCCGGGAGGGGAGCGGCGGCGGCAACTGCCAGCACGGCCGCAGACAACAGCGAAGGCAAACGTCCCATTTGGGAAATCTAGCCGCCGTCGTCGCCTCCTTGGAGGGGCAGCAATTGCCCGCGACGACGCTTGCCCCTCCCCTCGGCCCCCGCGAACTTGCCCCCATCGGTTCCGGCCGCCGATACGCATCCGTTACACCGTCGTGGCGGTCCGGACATGACAAGGGGGCAGCTTGGTCATCGTGTCGTGTACAAACCGGAACACCCGCGCATGAAACCGCTGATCATCGGCATCGCGGGCGGTACCGGCTCAGGAAAGTCCACGGTTGCACGCAAAGTGGCGGAAGCGCTCCCCGATGCTTCCGTCGCATTCCTTGAAATGGATGCGTACTACCGCGACTTCCGTCACCTCACGCTCACGCAGTTGCATCACGTGAACTGGGACCA
>JARIEV010000156.1 GCA_031127225.1 Gemmatimonadota bacterium
ATCCACCGCGATCTCAAGCCGGAAAACATTCTTATTGATCGCTACCGGCGCTGGCGGATCGGTGACTTCGGTATTGCGTACGCGTTGGGCGAAGAGGGGGCCGGCACGTCCGGCACCCCGTCGTTTGCCGCGCCCGAACAGCTGCTGGGCGAAGCGCAGGGGCCGGCCACTGACTGCTACGCACTCGCAAGCATCGTGTACTTCGTGGTCACGGGCCGGGCCCCGTTCGGAGACGGGCGGGCGGAAACGGTGCTGGCGCAGCAGCTCTCCAATACACTCCCGGCGCGATTGCTCGAGGAGGGACTCCCGGGGGCGCTGGCCGACTGGCTGCAGCGCGGCCTCGCGGTGCGCGTGGAGGACCGGTTCGAGGACGCGCTCGAAATGCGCGTGGCGTGGCGCGAGGTCGTGCGCGCGATGCGGCGCGTGGAAGACGTGCGGCCGTGGTGGCGACGTCTGATCGAGGGCGGGCAGGAAGACGGAACGAGCGAGCCGCCGTCGGGTTGGTGAGCGCGCGGGTTGCCCGGACACTCCGCCGGCCGGATGCACGGCGCGGCAGGTCAGCGCGCGGCGCGTGAGAGCGCGGCACACCATACAACGCACTCGGCGCTCACCCCCCGTGGGAGGCAAGCGCCGATGTGAGCCGGAGCGCGGTGCGGGTGCCGCCGGGCTCGCGTGGCCCGCGGGATCTCAGACGTTATGCACCTTCGACTTGTGCCGTGTGAGCGCGTCGTTCGAGTCGAACGGCGGCACGTCACAGAGATCGCACGGGTAGTTGATGGAGATCATTCCCGGCCGACCACCGCCGCCGGCGATCTCGCTGAGTTGGTCGTCGCTGAGCGGCTGGTGGTCGTGCTGGGCGGGCGTTGCGGAATCGGACATCGTGTCTCCTGAAAGAGTCGTCGTGACGAGTTCGGGTGCATTGTGCACCCATGCTGTGTGCGTGTCCATGGTCCGGCCGCCGATCCCGTGATCGCCGGATGCCGCGGTCCGCTAGTTCGACGCGGTGAGCGTGATCGTGTCCACATCGATCACAGCGCCGTTCTCGGACACCGCGACCACGCGTACCTGCCATGTCCCGGCGGGGGCGCGACCCGACAGGGAGAACTGCCCCCACGCGTTGCCGACCGTGGGCGCCGCCACCTGCTCGCTGATCAGGTTCTGCGCCTGATCGCGGAACTCGAGCCGTAGCCGGGCGGTGGCCGTGCCGGCGGTGGATTTCCGCAGGGAGGCGGAGGCCGAGTACAGGCGCCCCGGGATCGCGTCCGTGGCCTGATACATACCGGCGTAGCCGGCCTTAGGGGTCAATTGCACGAAGCGGCTGCCTGAGTGGGCGCCGCCCGTGCGCACGGCCACCGTGCCGCGGCTCACGAATGCACGCCAGCCATCGGCGCCGGCGTCCGTGGGGAGCGCATCGCGCTCGAGGTCGCCGTTGGTGACCGTTTCCGCCCCCGGCACGCAGGACACCGGCGAGGGGGTCGGCGCCGGGAGCCCGAGCTGCGCGGCCAGATGGGCGGCCAGAATGTTGGCGTGGCCGGCCTGTTCGCAGTACACCCGGTGCTCTTGACCGGAGAGCCACGGCAGTCGCACCCAGGACACTTTGGCGTCGCCTGCCCCCTGCAGGGCGCCGGCGATCTCGTGCACGTAGTTCGCGCTCTCGTTGTACGACCAGCCGTACGACGCCGCGAGGGCGATGTGCGCGTTGGGGTAGCGGGGGCGCAACTGCGTGGCCACAAACCCCTGCATCGCAGTCATGATCTGCGCCTTGGTGGCGCCTTTGATCACGTCATTGCCGCCCAGATTCACCACCACGGCATCCGGCGTGTACCGGCTGAAATCCCAGAGCGGCGAGACATCGCTCTGTAGCGTCCGATCAAACACCTGCGGCATCGTTTTGGTGGCGTACCCGTTGAAAATGCCGATCCCGCTCCATGACTGATTGGCGATCTCGGCGTTCAGCAGCTGGCCCACGAGGGCCGGGTAGGCGTAGGCGGCGTTTTTAAAGCCGGTCTCCTGGCTGTTGCAGCTGCACTCGGCGGAGTATCCCGCCGCGTGCGAGTCGCCGTAAAAATCCAGTCGCAACGACGGTCGTGCGGGCGGCGCGAGCAATGTCTTCCCGGCATCGAGCTGGAATCCCAGAAACGCGAAGTTGGCGGCACCGCAGCAGCCTTCGGTTTTCTTCACCAGCCGCAGCAGGTGCGTGGTGTTGCTCAGCCCCTGCGCCAGAACCACCGTGGCGGTGCCCCGTGCCAACCGCACCGTCACGGGCGCTGCGCCATCGATGCTCACCAGGAGACGGTTGTTCGAGTTGTCCTCGGTGAAGCTGGCGCGGATCGACGTGCCCGCGAACGCCACGACCATGCCGGTGCCGGGCCACGCCGTTTTGGGTTTGGTCGGGGTACTGAAGTCCCAGCGGCCGACGTACTGGATGCTGGGATCATTCGGGGCGTTGGGCACGTATGCCGCGGCGAGCGCCGCCGCGGGCTGTGCCGCGGGTGACGGCTCAACCGGCGCGGTCAGCGTTGGCCGCTCGGGGGCGCAGGCCGCCGCGATGATGGCGGTGATCAGCAGGGTGGCGCGCCGGGCGCCGACAGGCAACTTCACGGAAGTACACTCGTGACGACGAAGGGAAAACAGCCGGACGGCTCTATCCACGAAGGGCACGCTCAGCGCGCGCCGGCAGCCTGTCAATCGTCAATCCGCGCTGTTGTGACGGCGCGCGTGGGTTTCCCTCTGATCACCCCGAACACTCGTGGCGCTATGTGACGGTCCCCTGTGTTGTTTGCTTCATGTGGTGCCGGGCACCCCTGTTGTGCCAAGCGCCGCGTGACGCCGATCGTGTGCTGCAGATCGCGTGACGCGGCGCTGGGTGGCGATGCGAGATCGGCCGTGTCTCGGCCCGTGTCCTAGGCCGCGTGGGTCGGGATCAGGGTGCCGGGCACCGGGGCGGGGAGTGTGTGCGAGGTGGCGACGCCGGCGTTCGGCAGGGCCATCGCGGCCGCGTGGGCCACTGCGGCCACCTCGGGCGGGATCGGCATCGGCGCCAGCCGGGCTGGGCGACGCGTGGCCGGCGCCGGGGTCTGCTGCACCGCGGGTTGATGACGGGCTGCGGTGGCGTTCGTGAGCCGGCGACGGCGCTTGCGGGCATACAAGAGCTGGTCGGCGCGCGCCAGCAGCTCAGGCAGTGCGGCGGAGTCGCTGGACCGTACGCGGGTGTGGCCGACGGTCAGCGCGAGCGTCGCCGGCAGTTCACCGGAGGCGTTGAAGAGCGCGAGGCGCTCGTCGAGGCGCTTCTGGATCGCCTTCGCGCCGTTTCCGTCGGCGTCCAGGGCGATCACGGTGAATTCGTCGCCACCCATGCGTCCCACGATGTCGCAGTCGCGCACGGTGCTCTGGAGCAGGCGCGACACCGCCTTCAGCGCCCGGTCGCCCATGGCATGACCATGCGTGTCGTTGAGCTGCTTGAAGTTGTCCATGTCTACGTACATCACCAGCGCGTCCTTCCCCTGACGCCGCGCGATGCGCAGGTGCTGTTCGGCCAGCGTCATGAAACCGCGGCGGTTGTACAGCTGGGTGAGGTCATCGACCAGGCACGCCTTGCGCAGACGGATTTCGTCGCGCTTGCGCACGGACACGTCGCGGATCGTGACGGCGAGGCCGTCGGCCGTCGGGGCTGCCTGATGGAACAACCAGCTGGCGGCCAGCGTGCGCCGGTTCACCCGCACCTCCTCCACGAGCGGGGTGCGCAGCGTGACAGCGTCGACGTAGCGCTCGAAGAGCAGGTCCGCGACCGGGCCCGGGAGGGCGGCGCGGAGCGGCTGACCGATCAGCTGCTCGCGGGTCCGGTACATGGTCGCGGCCCCGCTGCCGTTCACGTCGGTGATCTCGAAGTCTGTGATCTCGCCGGCCGCGGACCGGATGGCCCGCAGCAGGAACATGCCATCGACGTTGACGTGCATCGCCTCGTGCAGCCGCTGCACGCGCTCGCGGAGCCGGTCATCGTCCTGCGTGCGGCGGAGCAGGTCCCGGTGGAGCAAGCGCCAGCCGGCCACCGCGACGAGCAGTGCGGTCCCGGCGATCCACGGCGACACGTCCACGAGGCTGGGCAGCGTGGAACCGGCCTGGCCGAGCGAGAGTCCGGCCGCGGAGACCGCGGCGAGGGAGATGGCGCCCCAGAAGGGCGTGCGGAGAGCGAGATGATCGAACATGAACAGGGGGAGTGATGCTGATCGGGCGTCCGGAACAACATCGATCCGGAGGAAACCCACCAACGGTGCACCGTCCGTGTGGCACCCATCACCATTGCAACCGCCGTGCCGTGTCCGAATTTTCGGCGCGATTGGTGGCTGTTCTCCCATCGTCCATGATGCTTAAACATTAGCAAAACAACACTTTACGAACATGTGCCCCGCGTCACGATGCGCTTGTGGCTGCGAGCAAGTCGGCAGTCTTTGCCGCTTGTCCGCGCCGGCCGACCCCGGCATAATCGGGTCGGCGGCAGGCGGCAATTTGTGCCGGATTCCTAGTCGGCGCCCAGCAGGAGGCGGGTTTCGAGCGCCGCATGGCGGGCCTCTGAGGCCCGGTCGGGACGCAGCAGCGACACCAAAATGCCGGTCGCGAACGACAGCGGGATCGTGACGAGCGCCGGATTCTTGAGCGGAAAGATCGCCGTGGTGTGGTGCAGGAGGTCGATCTGCACGGCCGGAGAGAGGGCGATGAGCGTGAGCGTGGAGACGGCCCCCACGATCATGCTGCTGGCCGCGCCGGCGGTGGTGGTGCGGCGCCAGAACACGCTGAGCACCAGCGCCGGGAAGTTGGCGCTGGCCGCGATGGCGAAGGCGAGGCCGACCATGAACGCGACGTTCTGCCCCTTGAAGGCAATGCCCAGCGCCATCGCGACCAGCGCCAGCACAATGGTCGCGATCCGCGCCACCTTCAGCTCTTCGCCCGGCTTGGGCTGTCCCTTCCGGATCACGCTGGCCCAGATGTCGTGCGAAATGGCGGCGGCACCGGACAGGGCGAGCCCCGCCACGACGGCGAGGATGGTGGCGAAGGCCACGGCAGCGATGAAGCCGAGGAAGGCCCGTCCCCCCAGCAGTTCAGCCAGCATGGGCGCCGCCATGTTCCCACCGGCATCGATGGCCTTGATGGCCTCGGGGCCCACCAGCACCATCGCCCCGAACCCCAGCACGAACGTCATGAGGTAAAACAGGCCGATCAGCCCCGTGGCGATGAACACTGAACGACGGGCGGTGCGCGCATCGGGCACCGTGTAGAAGCGCATGAGAATGTGCGGCAGCCCGGCGGTGCCGAACATGAGGGCCATCCCCAGCGAGATCGCGTCGAGCGGGTTGCTGACCAGTTTGCCCGGGGCCAGCACGCCCGCGCCGTACTTGGCGGCGGCCGCGGCGAACAGCAGCCGCGGATCGAAGCTGAATTTCGCGAGCACCATGAGGGCCAGTGCCGCGGCGCCACCGAGCAGCAGGACGGCCTTCACGATCTGCACCCACGTGGTGGCCAGCATGCCGCCGAAGAGCACGTAGCCCATCATGGCGACGCCCACGATCACGACCGCCGTTTCGTAGGGGATCCCGAACAACAGGCGCACCAGGCTCCCCGCGCCCACCATCTGGGCGATGAGGTAGAACGCAATGGTGGCCAGTGAGCCCACCGTGGCGCTGATGCGCACCGGCATCGGATCGAGCCGGGAGGCGACGACGTCGGCAAAGGTGTAGCGGCCGAGGTTGCGCAGCGGTTCGGCGATCAGGAACAACACCACGGGCCAGCCGACCAGCCAGCCGGTGGAGTAGATCAGGCCATCGAATCCACTGGTGGACACAAGGCCGGCGATCCCGAGAAACGAGGCGGCGCTCATGTAGTCGCCGGCGAGGGCGAAGCCGTTCTGTCCCGCCGTGACGGAACGGCCGGCGGCGTAGAAGTGCTCGGTGGTGGTGGTGCGCCGCGCGGCCCACCAGGTGATGCCGAGGGTGAGCGTGATGAAGCCCGCGAAAAAGGCAATCGCGACCGGATCGGGGGTGCCGAAGGTCATCGGGCGGCTCCTGTGGTACCGGCGTGGGTATCAGACGTCGGCATCGCCCGCAGCGCCGCCAGGGCGGGGTCGTAGACCCGGTTGGCCCACTGGACGTATGCCAGCGTGAGCATCCAGGCGGAGACGATGACGAGGGCGCCGAGCAGGATGCCCAGCGACAGCCCTTCGCTCAGCAGCGCCGCCAGCATCGCGGGTCGGTAGGCGACCAGCAGGATGAAGCCGAAGTAGACGCCGACCATGAGCAGCGTCAGGATGGCCGCGACCCGCCAGCGGGTCCGGGCGAGCCGCGCGGCGGCGGCCAGTTGCGCATTGCGTGCCACATCGACAGCGGGGGAAGGTGTCATGGCGCGCGAAGGTACCGACGGCGCATCTTACGCGGTAGAGTCTTGTCCCGTTTCGTCTCCCCTTTCGCTCCCGTTCCTGTGACCCAACGCATGGTCATCGCCGTGGGCAGCCTGATCTCGGGGCTGGTCGCGCTCTATCTGCACATGTGGAAGATCGGGCTGGTGGGCTCGTTGGCCTGCACCGGCGGCGGTGGGTGCGAGTACGTGCAGGGGAGCCGCTATGGTTGGTTCCTGGGCGTGGACGTGGCGCTGATCGGCGCGGTGGGCTACGCGCTGCTGTTTGTGGTGGCCTCGATCGGCACCGTAGCGCGTTTCGAAGACGAGGCGTGGCCGAACACGCTGCTGCAAATGATGATCTGGCCGGCGGTGCTTTTCACGGTGCGCCTCAAGTACGGCGAGTTCATCGTGCTCAAGAGCTTCTGCCCGTGGTGCATGATCTCCGCGGTCACGATCACGCTCTGCGCCGTGCTGGTCACGCTCGATCGGCGGCGGCTCACCCGGGGCTGACCGCGGGCGATCTTCCTTACGGGACGTCCCGTTACGGAACGTCCCGTTACGGAACGTCCTGCTCGCCCACCATCACCGCGTACCAGTGCCGCAGTTCGTCGGGGATGGGATACCCCGGCAAGGTGCGCACCACACGTCCGCGACGGTCGATCGCCACAAAGGTGGGGGTGCCGGGAAAGCGCGCGGTGATCCGCTGCCGGTCGGCGTCGGAGGCGGGGCCACGGAGCCGGGCGCCGGTGAGCTGTTCCTGCGCCAGCATCGGGAGGCCCTCCTCGGCCCCCTCGAGCGTGAGCAGTGTGAGCCGCGGCAGCGGACGCCCACCGGCCATGCCGCCCAGATCTTTCAGCGCCCGTTTGCACCAGCTGCAGGTGCGCGAGCTGATCATCAGGATGGTTGGCTCGCCCACGGTGTGCAGGGGCGTCACCCGACCACCCGGCGCGGTGACCTTGGCGCGGCCGATCAGTTGCGCGATCGTCGGGGCGGTGGACGGCGCGGTGTCGGAGCCGGCCACGACGCCGTGATCGGTCAGTAGATTGACCGTCATTCGTTCGGCCGTGGCACGGGCAGCCACGAGCACCGTGCAGACGGCGGCCACCAGCACGAGGGCCATCGTGCTGGCGCTGAGGCGCGGCGGACGTCCGGAAGCCGACATGTTGTGAATATACCCCGTCCCGCGTGCCATGATGCCGCCAACCGGTAGCCCCGAAGGAAAGCTCGGAACGCTCGACGTGGACGCCTATCTCGCGGATCCGTCGCGGAAACAGGCGTTCGTCACCCCGATGTTCGACCTTATCGCCCCCCGCTACGACGCGTTCACGCGCCTGTTCTCGCTGGGGATGGACGCCGGCTGGAAGCGGCGTGCCATCGCGACCGCGGCCGCCGCGGCCCCCGGCGCGCGCACGGTGCTCGATCTCGCCAGCGGCACCGGCGATGTGGCGGCACAGCTGGCGCGGGCGTTGCCGCACGCCGCCGTGACGGCGCTCGACGCGTCGCCGCGCATGATCGACGCCGCCCGCGAGCGGCTGCGCACGCGGGACGCCGACGTCGCCGCGCGCGTGACGCCGGTGGTGGGCGACATGATGGCACTCCCGCAGGAGACGGCCACCGTGGATGTCGTGAGCGCCAGCTACGGCGTGCGGAATGTGCCCGATCCGGTGCAGTGCGTGCGCGAAATGGCGCGCGTGGTACGCCCCGGCGGCATCCTGGTCACGCTCGACTTCTACCAGCCGGGTTTTGGCCCGTGGCGCGCCCTGTTCCTGTGGTATTTGTCAGTGGCGGGCAACGTCGTGGGATGGCTCTGGCATCGCGATCCGGTGGTGTACGGCTACATCGCGCGCAGCATCCGTGATTTCATGACGGCCGATGCGTTCTCGGCGCTGCTCGAACGCGAGGGGTTCGACGTGATCAGCGAGTCACGCGCGCTCTTCGGCGGCATTGCCCAGCACGTGGCACGGCGGCGCTG
>JARIEV010000157.1 GCA_031127225.1 Gemmatimonadota bacterium
CGTTCGTGGAGGGTGCGACGGCACTAGGAGTCCCGTCGTGGCGGGTACTCCGACGCCATGTCCTGCCGAACGCGCTGGGGAGTGCCCTGGTGGCGGTGACCCTCGGCGTGGGCAACGCGATGCTGCTGGAAAGCGGCCTGTCGTTTCTCGGGCTGGGCATTCAGCCGCCGGCGTCGAGCTGGGGGAACATGATCGCCGGCGGCCGTGAGTGGCTGCTGGTGGCGCCGTGGATCGCGCTGATCCCCGGCGTGGCCCTGATAACGACCGTTGTGGCCTGCACGGTGTTGGGCGATGCGCTGGGCGATGGACGCGCGGACCGCGAGGGGCCGCGCTGATCGTTCATCAGACGCCGACGGCGTGGTGCCCCCGCGTCAGGCCGTCGTGATCAGCATGGTCACGATCTCCCGCGGCCCCGCCTGAAACGCAACCCGGGCACCGCTGGCGACGGGATCGCCGAGGGGTGTTTCGTCGAGCCGGCAGCGGGTGATGTGCCACGGGCCCTCGTGAGGAAGATGCCACGTGCCGCGGGTGGGATGGGCCGTGAGATTGACCGCGCGCAGGATCACACCGTCGTACTGCTGCGCGAGCGTGATCGCGGAGGCCTCGAGGCCGATGCCCGTGAGTGTCACGCCGGCGATGCACTCGGCCAGGGTGTGGTGGTCGAGATCGCGCACCGTGTGCCCGGCGAGTGGCAGCAGGAGCGCATCGGCCGCCGCGCTGACGGCGTGTGTCCACGCCGCCGCGGCCTGTGCGTTGTCCTGAGCGTCGCCGAGCGTGTCGCCCCCGACGTCGAGCAGAAACACCCCAAGGCGGGCGCGGAACGGGCCGCGACACTGTGCGTCAGGGGTGGCCGACGGCCAACCGGCATGGCCCGGACGCTCGGGGAGATCGGCCCGCGAAAGTGCACCGACGGCACGCAGCAGCGTCACGGCCAGCGCGCCCGGCGTGGATTCCGCTTCGGCGAGCCCATCCGCCGTCAGCACCGTGCTGTGCGCGCCGGCCGTCTGGGCGACCCAGCGATGCAGCGGCATGGTGGGGACGACGGTCTCGCGCGGGATGGCGGTAGCTGGTGCGGCGGCCACCGCTCGTACCACGGGTCCGAAAGCGGCGTCGGCGGTGGTGACGGCATCGGCGAGTTCGGTGCGCCAGATAAGCTGCAGCCGGTGTTCCCACTTGCGATTGTCCCCCTGCACGTCACACCGCAGCGATGCGGCCCCTGCGTCGAGCGCGAGGGTGGTATCCACGCGCACGTCGCGCGCCGCCGTTTCCCAGCGCAGGCGGACGGCGACGCGCAGGGGGCCGCGGTGACGCACCTGCGTGGCCACACAGCGCAGCGACTCCCCTGCCCCGCGCAGCGACGGCGTGTAGCAGTCGCCGACATCGGTAGTGGTCACCAGCGCGAGCGCGTCGTCGATCCGGCGTCCGTCCTGCTCGAGACATACGCGCCCGTCGTGCACGGTTACGCGCAGGGCATCGTTTTCCAGCACGATGGTCTCGTCGTCGTCGCGCAGCATGAGGGGCGGCGCTGCGACGGGGGCTTCACTGTCCGCGGCAGGTACGTCGCCACCGATGCAGCGCATGCCGATGTAGCGCATGCCGAACGCGGGCACCGGTGGCACCCACACGAGTACGTCGTGCTCGCGGACGAGATCGTTGTCGGGATAGTGCTGCGGGGATTCGCGCCGGAGGGGGGCCACCCGGGTGCGCAGTGGCTGCAGGGTGACCCCGTGCTGCGCCGCCCACGACGCGGCGTGGTGCGCCGGATCGCCGATGGGGACCGCTGCGGCCGCGGCGCTGCCCGGGCCCACGGGGACGTCGCCCAGCGTTTCCACGAGGCGGCACTCGGCCACGCCACCACGCGCGGCCGCGGCGCGGTTCCGTACCACCAGCACGCCGTGGCTGACCGGGCGCGCGCGCGCCGCGACGACATCGTGCTGCAGAACGAGGTCGAGGGCCGCCTCGCGCAGTCCGAGGGCCTGCGCGCGGACGCTCTCCTGCCGCGCGTCCATGGCGCGCGCCACCGCGTCAACGGAACACCCGCACAACGTGTCGTGGGGGTGGGTTGCCAGCAGTTCCTGCCACGCCACGTTGAGCAGCGCGGGGAGTTGGGCGAGGGTGAGGCGCGCCTCGGGGCTCACGTGACGCGCCCGGGCCTCGGCGGCGCGCAGCCACGCGACGGCGAGCCACGGCTCAACGTCACGCAGCAGCAGGCGTTCGAGCTGGGCATTGCGGCGCTTCTGGTGCGCGCGGGTGCCGAGTGTGCCGCCGAGCGTCCAGGTGTAGCCGTACGAGTCCCGCAATTCACCGCGAACCTCGGGGAGCGCGGTGTGCGCGGCGGCACGCGTGAGCCGGTCGGCAAAGTCTGCGAGGGTGGTACGCTGCACCCGCGCGGCCGGTGCGGCCGCATCTCGCAGTGCGTTGACCGCGGACTCGACATCCGGCTGCAGCGCATGATGGTCGGCGCCGTTGGGGAGGAGCACCACACCGGTGCGGTTCCGCGCCGCATAGATCGCCGCGAGGCGCGTCCAGCGCTCGCGGGCGGCGTCGGGGTGGGCCGGCAGCGCGCTCCCCACCTCATACCCGTCGGGCGGGAGGTGGTACGCGAGGACCGAGGCCCCGTCGGCGCCGGTCCAATGCGCGGCATCGGACACCGGGTGGCTGGCGCCCCCCATGCCGCGCCAGACAATAGCGACGGCGAAGCCATAGCCCGCCGCGATACTGGGCAGCGCCGCGGGGTGGCCGAAGGTGTCGGGGCAGTACGCCACGTTGGGCGAGACGGCGCCGAACCGGTGCAGCACCCGTCGGCCCGCTTCGAGGTTGCGGAGGATGGCTTCGCCGGACGGGATCAGGTTGTCGGCCAGCACGAACCACGGACCAGCCTCCAGCGCACCGCCCTGCAGCCGGTCGCGTAGCGTCGCTTCGCGTTCGGGGCGCACCGCGAGATAGTCGAGCAGCGTGATCGCCTGCCCGTCGAGCAGAAAGGGCGCCGGGGCCGGATGCCCCTCCCCGGGAGGCGCGAGGAGGGCGTCGATCAGCGCCACCAGACGCTGCCGGAAGCGCGCCGCCGGGTGATACCACTCCCGGTCCCAGTGCGTGTGTGCGACAACGCAAACGTCGAGGGGGGCGCGAGAAGCGGTCACGGGCGGAAGCTAGCGCGCCCACGTGGAGCATGGCCAGCGGCACGCTCGACGGCCACGCGTGTAGTTGACCGCGGAGGCACGGCCATCGACCTTTCGCGGGCTGATGGACGCACTGATTTCCGTTTCCGGATGACCGCTTGGAATTTCTGACCGAGTTCTATCACAGGCTTCGCGACCTTCCCGCGCTGGTGCAGTGGGCGGGGTACGTGGGGCTGACGATCATCATCTTTGCCGAAACCGGCCTGCTGGTCGGGTTTTTTCTCCCCGGTGATTCGCTGCTGGTGACCGCGGGACTGCTGGCCGCCGATCCGGCGTTCGGTCTCAACCTGTGGTTGCTGGGGTTGATCCTTACGGTGGCGGCGATCGTGGGCGACACGGTGGGCTACAATGTGGGCAAGGCGACCGGGCCGCGGATCTTCACGCGCGAGGACTCGCTGTTCTTCCACAAGGACCACCTGCTGAAAGCGCAGGCGTTCTACGAGCGGCACGGCGGCAAGACCATCGTCATCGCCCGCTTCATGCCGATCGTGCGCACGTTCGCGCCGGTCGTCGCCGGCGTGGGCCGCATGCGGTATGCTTCGTTTCTGGCGTACAATGTGTTCGGCGGTGTCCTCTGGATCTGGAGCATGCTGCTCACCGGCTTCGTGCTGGCGAAGACGGTGCCCGGCGTTGCCAAACACGTGGAAAAAGTGATTCTGGTGGTGGTGTTTCTCTCGGTGCTCCCCGGTCTCATTGCATGGTTGCGCACCCGGCGCGCGCAGGCGAAGGCCTAAGCACGCCGCTCTTACGTCCGTATCCCCGTTCTTCCTCACGGAGACATCGCATGGCCCATACTCTTCCGTCGCTGCCGTACGCCCCCGAGGCGCTCGAGCCGCACATCGATGCGCAGACCATGAACATCCATCATGGCAAGCATCATCAGGCGTACGTCACGAACCTCAACGCTGCGATCGACAAGGCGCCGGAGCTGGCGTCGTGGTCGATCGACGAGCTGTGCAGCAAGATCAACGAAGTGCCGGAGGCGGTGCGCACCGCGGTGCGCAACAATGGCGGCGGCCACTGGAACCACTCGCTGTTCTGGCAGACGATGGCGCCGAATGCCGGCGGCGAGCCCACGGGCGCGCTGGCCGGGGCCATCACGAAGGCCTTCGGTTCGTTCGCGACGTTCAAGGAGCAGTTCCAGGCCGCCGGCCTGGGTCGCTTCGGATCCGGCTGGGCGTGGCTGGTGTCCACCAACGGCACGCTCTCGATCATGAGCACGCCGAATCAGGACAACCCGCTCATGGAAGGCAAGCACGCGCTCCTGGGCTGCGACGTGTGGGAGCACGCGTACTACCTCAAGTATCAGAACCGCCGCGCGGATTACCTGGGCGCCTACTGGAACGTGGTGAACTGGGCCGAAGTCGCGAAGCGCTTCGCCGCCTGAGTCCGGCGTCATGTTGAACGACAGAAGGGGCGCCGTGCATGCACGGCGCCCCTTCTCTCATCATTGTGCGTGATCCGCGAGATCAGGTCAGCAACGCCGGGATCGCGGTGAGCGCAACACCGATGCCCCAGCCAACGAGTGCTCCGACGAAACCGGCGCTCCGCTCAACTCGGCCGATCACACTGATCCCGATACCGAACAGCACCAGCTGCCAGAGATTGAACAGGTCGAGATTGGCCAGTAGCGCCATCAGGGCCGGCGAAACGGTGAACGGATCGACAAAGCGCGCGGGGCCAAACGCCGCATCCGAAAACGACCGGATGGACGCCGGATCAGCGATCGCACCCTGCACGGCCGTGGCGACAAAGCTCAACACACGCGGTACCGACGCCAGCGTGGCGACAAGCATGGCCTGCCCGAAGGTCATGCGCGCCGAGGCCACCTTGCCACCGATCAGCACGAGCGCCCCGCCGAGCAGCGCCCCCAACGGAATCATGAAGGTGCCGGTAGCGAGAAAGCCGTAACCGGCGACCTTCCGCGCGGTCGCCATGGCCTCGGCGGGAATGGGCTTGCCCCGCGACGCCATCTGCTGCATCTGCAGATCGAAGTTCGCGTCGAGGTACGGCTGGATCAGACCTTTGGTCGCGACCACCACGACCAGCGTGACGATGGTCAGCAGGAGAATGTGCATCCCCGCCCCCTTCGCGCGTGCGCGGTCGAAGACGGTGGCCGGTGCCCAGAGCACCTCCAGCACGTCTTCGAACACACTGCCCGTGCCCGATCCGGTGGTCTTGTCGTTCATCGCGCGGCTTCTCCTTCGAGGTAAGTGTACCCTTCCAGCCCGGCGACGTAATCCGCGATGAAGGCGTTGGCCTCTTCGCGCGTCAGGGAGGACGTGGAATTCACCTTACGGCGGAACGTGGCGAGAAGTTGCGAGGCACCGAACTGCACATAGTTGAGCACCTCGGTGACCGTGTCGCCCTCGACAAGGTCGGTGATCTCGTACGCGCCCTGCTCGTTGAGCCGCACGTGCACGGCGTTGGTGTCGCCGAACAGGTTGTGCAGGTCGCCCAGGATTTCCTGATACGCGCCCGTGAGGAAGATGCCGAGGATGTAATCCTCGCCGTCCCGGAACTCATGGAGCTCGAGGCTGGGGCGGCCCTTCTTGTCGCCGACGAACCGATCGATCTTGCCGTCGGAATCGCAGGTGACATCCTGCAGGGTGCCGCGGCGCACCGGCTCTTCATCGAGCCGGTGGATCGGCATGATGGGGAACAGCTGATCGATGGCCCAGCTGTCGGGGAGCGACTGGAAGAGCGAGAAGTTGCAGAAGTACCGGTCGACCAGCGCCGATTCGAGCTCGGGGAGAATATCAGCGTACGTATCCTCGTCGGCCTTGGCGATGCGATAGATGGCATTCATCGTGCCAAGCCAGAGCACCTCGGCCTTGGCCAGCCCGCGCAGGCTGAGCACGCCGCTGTTGAAGTAGTTACGGGCGCGATCCTTGTCGAACGACGCATCGTGGAAGACCTCGAGCACCTTACGAGGCTTCGCGCCGCGCTCGGTCAGGGTGCGCCAGTCCTCGTACATTTCGTGCAACAGCGAATGCTCGTCGTCGTCGAGTGCCGGGATGGGCTGTTCGGCCTGCGATTCCACATCGATGACTTTGACCAGCAGCAACGCATGGTGCGCCGTGAGCGCGCGGCCCGACTCGCTGATGATGTGCGGCATGGGCAGCTCGGCATCGCGGCACGCCTCGGCGATCGTGTAGATCACGTCGTTGGCGTACTCCTGCAGCGAGTAGTTCACGCTGGCGTTGTTCGTGGAGTTGGTGCCGTCGTAGTCGATGCCCAGTCCGCCGCCCACGTCCACATGCGTGATGTCCACGCCGATGGCGCGCAACTCGAGGTAGAAGCGCGCCACTTCCTGCAGCCCCGACTTGATGAAGCGGATGTCGGTGATCTGGCTGCCGAGGTGGAAGTGGATCAGCTTCAGGATGCCAAGCTGTCCAAGCGCCTGCAGCTTATCGATGAGCTTGATGAGTTCGGCCGAGCTGAGGCCGAACTTGCTCTTCTCGCCACCGCTCTGCGCCCAGCGACCAGCGCCCTCGCTGGCCAGCTTGATGCGCACGCCGCAGGTGGGCGTGACGCCCAGTTCTTCGGCGACTTCGAGCAACACGTCGAGCTCACTGACCTGCTCGAGCACGATGAACACCTTGTGCCCAAGCTTCTGTCCCATGAGGGCCAGCCGCATGAACTCGTGGTCCTTGTAGCCGTTGCACACGATGAGGTGCTCGGTGCTTTCCGAGAGGCCGAGGACGGCCTGCAGTTCCGGCTTGGAGCCACATTCGAGCCCGACGCCGTGCGTCTTGCCGAACTTGACGATCTCCTCGACCACGTGCCGCTGCTGATTCACCTTGATCGGATACACGGTGGTGTAGCCACCGGTGTACTCGAACTCCTTCATCGATGCATCGAACCGCTCACTGAGCGTTTCGATGCGCGACTTGAGGATGTCGGAGAAGCGCAGCAACACCGGAAGGGCGATGCCCTGCCCTTCGAGATCATGCGCGAGGTCGCGCAAATCCGCGGTGAGGTGCGGCTGCTCGGGATTGGGGCGGACGATCACCCGCCCGCGCTCATTGATGTCGAAATATCCGGCACCCCACCCTTCTACGTTGTAGAGGGCGCGGGCGGATTCGATGCTCCAGGCAGCCGGCAGGGGCGCCTCGGTCTCGGGCTGGTTTCGCGTGGCCATAAGGGAGCAAAGCTAGACGATGCGGGGCGGCGGAGGGAGCCGCCGCCCCGAATTCTCCCGTAACGGACCGGCGCTAGTTGTCGCCGTCGAGCAGACCGCCGAGGCCCCCGAGAATGGACCCTTCGCCCTGACGGGTGCCCCCGGCGCGCGGCGACGCGGCGATGATCCGGTCGGCGAGACGCGAGAAGGGCAACGTCTGGAGAATCACACGGCCGGGGCCGGTGAGCTGCACGAAGAACAATCCTTCGCCACCGAACAGTGCCGTCTTGATGCCGGGCACCCGCTGGATGTCGTAGTCCACCGTGGGCTGGAAGGCGACCAGACAGCCGGTGTCAACGCGCAGCTTCTCGCCGGGGGCGAGGTCGATGGCGTGCAGGGTGCCGGACGCGTGCAAGAAGGCGAGGCCGTCCCCCTGCAGCTTCTGGAGAATGAAGCCTTCGCCGCCGAAGAAGCCGGCGCCGATCTTGCGCGTGAACGCTACGGAGATGTCGATGCCGCGGGCGGCGCAGAGGAAGCTGTCCTTCTGCGCCATGACCGTACCGCCCCAATCCCGGAGGTTGAGCGGCACGATCTTGCCGGGATACGGCGCAGCGAAGGCCACGTCGGCGCGCCGCGCGCCGCTATTGCCGAACAGCGTGACAAAGAACGAATCACCGGAGAGCACCCGCTTGCCGGCGCCGACCAGCTTGTCGAACAAGCCGCCGCCCTTGGCGTTGGGATCGAGGGTGGTGGCCATCGTGATCCCTTCGCGCATGAACATCATACCGCCCGCCTCAGCGAACACCGCCTCGCCGGGGTCGAGCGTGATGATGACCGCCTGCAGGTCGTCGCCGATGATCTGATAGTCGATTTCGTCCGCTGCCATCACTTGCCTCCGCTGGGGTTGGCCATCTTCACTTGGTCGCGTCCCTTCTCGAGGAACGGGATGCCACGCACCATCCATGACGGCGCTTCGGCCCCCTGAAGTTTCACCGCGAAGAATTCCTGCATCTTCTTGTCGATGTCCT
>JARIEV010000158.1 GCA_031127225.1 Gemmatimonadota bacterium
GTTGGGATGGAGATACCCGCACCTTCGCCGGCGCATCACCTCAACGATGCACGAACGTCATCGGTTCGCGGCGAACCGCGATCCGATGACGTCACTGTTCCGGCCGCGCCGCGCCGAGCGGCGGCGCGCGCTCAGTTCGCGATGGCGGCGATGGCGATCGGCCCCAGCATCCCCGCCGTGGCCGTGGCCGTCTGCGGACCTGCGGACGGGCCCAGCGTCCAGCGCACCGATACTTCGCCCAGCGCATTGGTGACTGCCGACTGCGGCGAGATGCTCCCGCCGCCGCTGGTGATGGCGAGGGCGACGGTCTGCCCTGGAATGGGCACGTTGGAGCCGCCGGTGACGCGCAGCACGATCTGGACGGTCAGCGCCGCGCCGGCCTTGGCGGTCTGGTTGTTCCCCTGCGCGATCACGAGCTCGCTCGGCAGGATGCCGGTCGCGCTGATCGTGACCGGGTCCAGCCCGGGGGCGGTGCCGGTGAGGGTCTGCGTCTGTGCGCCGGGCCCGAGCGTCCAGCGCGCCTTCACCTCGCCATTCGCATCGCTCACCACGGTGCCCGGATCCACCGAGCCACCGCCGGCCAGCACGTTGAAGCTCACG
This sequence comes from Gemmatimonadota bacterium, assembly GCA_031127225.1. GTDB lineage: Bacteria > Gemmatimonadota > Gemmatimonadetes > Gemmatimonadales > Gemmatimonadaceae > Gemmatimonas. The sequence goes on from JARIEV010000158.1 coordinate 601, forward strand.
GGAATCTTTGCGATGGGAGCGCCGTCGGTGCCGATCACGCGCAGCACGACCGCCGTTGGCAACAGGGTGCCGGCGGCTGCGGTTTGCAGGTGTCCCTGCACGATCGTCAAACGCGCCGCCGTGGGGGGTTCGACGGTTTTGGTGCAACCGGGGAACGCCAGCAACGTCGGGACGGCCGTGAACAGAACGGCAAGCAGATGGGTGGGTCGTGCGGAACGCATGGTCAGGTCGGTCGTGGGTTCTCCTCTCCATACGCGAGTATCGGCTGGACATGGTCAGGAGTTGAGGCCCGTGATGCGGAGGCTCCTCGCTGCACCTAGATTCCACGGGCCATGACCGTCACTCCCTTGCACGCCCCACGCCCCGTCCGGTCTGCGGACGCCGAGGCGAATGCCGATGCCCCCGTTGGGGTTCGTTGGCCCACCGGATTGGGCCCCGACGATCCCCCCCGCCGCAACCCGGGCACCGCGCTCGATCTCGCGTTGGTGCGCGGCCTCCGGATCAATCGCAGCGCCGTCGAACGCCGCGCGGCCTCGCTCCCCGGACGGCGTTCGGTGAAGAAAGAGTGGCAGGCGGCCTGGCTGCTGCGCGCCATCACCTGCATGGATCTCACCACGCTGGCCGGCGACGACACCCCCGGCAACGTGCGCCGGCTGTGCGCCAAGGCACGCCACCCGATGCGCGCCGACCTCATCGAGGCCCTCGGCGTACGCGATCTCGGCGTCACGGTGGGCGCGGTGTGCGTCTATCACCAGTACGTCGCCACGGCGGTCGACGCGCTGCGGGGCTCCGGAATTCCCGTGGCCGCCGTCTCCACCGGCTTTCCCGCCGCCCTGTCGCCGATTGAGCAGCGGGTGGCCGAGGTCCACGCGTCGGTGGCCGCCGGCGCCGCGGAAATCGACGTGGTCATTACGCGCGCGCATGTCCTCACCGGGAACTGGCAGGCACTCTACGACGAAGTGCGCGCTTTCCGTGACGCGTGCGGCGAGGCGCACCTCAAGACGATTCTGGGCGTCGGCGAGCTCGGCACGCTCACCAACGTTGCGCGCGCGAGTCAGGTGGCCATGATGGCCGGGTCCGATTTCATCAAGACCAGCACCGGGAAAGAAGCGACCAACGCCACGCTGCCGGTGGGGCTCGTGATGACCCGCATGATTCGCGATTTCGGCGAGCGCACCGGCCATGAGGTCGGCTTCAAGCCGGCCGGTGGCATCCGCACGGCCAAGCAGGCACTCGACTGGCTCATCCTCATGAAGGAAGAGCTGGGCGACCGCTGGCTGCGTCCGCATCTCTTCCGTTTCGGCGCCAGCGGTTTGCTGACCGACGTCGAGCGTCAGCTCGAACACTACGTGACGGGCCGCTACGCGGCGGCCCATCGCCAACCCATGGTCTGATCCGTATGGAACCGACGACCACCCCGACCCTGACCACCGTCCGCGACATCTTCGACGCGATGAGCTACGGCCCTGCGCCGGAGGGCGACGCGCCGGTGCGCGCTTGGCTGGCCGGGCGCGCGCATGCGTTCGGGCACTACATCGGCGGGGCGTGGACCGCGCCCACCCCCGACGCGCAGTTCGAGGTGCAGGACCCGTCCACCGGACGGCGCCTCGCGCACGTGGCGCAGGGGAGCGCCGCCGACGTGGACGCCGCGGTGGCCGCGGCCCGCGCCGCGCTCCCGGGCTGGCAGGCGCTCGACGATCACGCCCGCGCCCGCTGGCTGTACGCCATTGCCCGCGGCATCCAGAAGCATGCGCGCCACTTTGCGGTGCTCGAGTCGATGGACAACGGCAAGCCGATCCGTGAAACACGTGACATCGACATTCCGCTCGTCGCACGCCACTTCTCGTATCACGCCGGCTGGGCGCAGCTCCTCTCGGCGGAGTTTCCGGGACAGCACGCGTACGGCGTGGTGGGGCAGGTGATCCCGTGGAATTTCCCGCTGCTCATGCTGGCGTGGAAGGTCGCGCCCGCGCTCGCGGCCGGGAACACCGTGGTGCTCAAGCCCGCCGAATTCACGCCGCTCACGGCGCTGCGTTTTGCGGAGCTCGTGCACGAAATCGGCTTACCGCCCGGCGTATTCAATCTGGTTACCGGCGACGGCCACACCGGCGCCGCGATCGTCGCCCATCCGGATGTGGACAAGATCGCGTTCACCGGTAGCACCGAGGTGGGACGGAGTATCCGCGTGGCCACGGCCGGCACCGGTAAGGGACTCTCGCTCGAGCTGGGCGGGAAGAGTCCGTTTGTGGTGTTCGAAGACGCGGATCTCGATAGCGTGGTGGAAGGCGTGGTCGATGCGATCTGGTTCAATCAGGGCCAGGTGTGCTGCGCCGGGTCGCGCCTGCTCGTGCAGGAGGGCATCGCCGACCGGCTGCTGGAGAAGCTGCGCGAACGCATGGAGCGGCTGCGTATCGGCGCGCCGCTCGATAAGACGGTCGACATGGGCGCCATTGTGGCCCCCGTGCAACTCGAGCGCATCCGGCAGCTCTGTGCACAGGGGGCCGAGGAGGGCGCCACCTGCTGGCAGCCCTCGTGGGCCACACCGGCCGAAGGGTCGTTCTATCCGCCCACGCTCTTCACCAACGTGGCCCCGTCGGCCACGATCGCGCAGGTCGAGATTTTCGGACCCGTGCTGGTGAGCATGACCTTCCGCACCCCCGACGAAGCGGTGGCACTCGCCAACAACACCCCCTTCGGGCTCGCGGCGAGCGTGTGGAGCGAGAACATCAATCTGGCCCTCGACATCGCGCCCAAGCTCAAGTGCGGCGTGGTGTGGATTAACAGCACGAATCTCTTTGACGCGGCCGCCGGGTTCGGCGGGTACCGCGAATCGGGGTTCGGGCGCGAAGGCGGACGCGAAGGGCTCTGGGAGTACCTCACGCCCGTGCGGGCGCACGAGGCGGCGCCGGCGCCCGTGCTCGCGCCCCCCGCGCGCGCGGCGGGCCACGACGTCGCGCACCGTGACGTCACGTCCGCGCACCAGACCACGGCATCGATGCCGCCGCTCGACCGCACCGCGAAGCTCTTCATCGGCGGCAAGCAGGCACGTCCGGATTCCGGCTACGCGCGGGTCGTGGTCGGTCCCGACGGCCACGCGGTGGGGGAGGTCGGCGAGGGGAGTCGCAAGGATATCCGCAACGCCGTCGAGGCCGCCCACGTCGGCGGCGCCTGGGCTAAGCTCTCCGGGCATCAGCGGTCACAAATTCTCTTCTACATCGCGGAAAATCTGTCGGCGCGGCAGCAGGAATTCGCCGACCGACTGCGTGCTATGACGGGCGCGACGGGCGAGGACAGCGTGCGTGAAGTCGAGGCGGCCATCTCCCGGCTGTTCACCTACGGCGCTTGGGCCGACAAGCACGACGGCGCCGTGCACGACGTCCCCCTGCGCGGCGTGGCGATGGCGATGCACGAGCCCATCGGTGTCGTCGGGGTGGTCTGTCCCGATCCGTATCCACTGCTGGGCTTCGTGTCGCTGGTCGCGCCGCTGCTGGCCACCGGCAATCGCGTGGTCGCGGTGCCGTCGGAACGGTTTCCCCTTTCCGCCACGGACCTCTACAGTGTACTGGAGACGTCCGATGTCCCGGCCGGCACCGTCAACATCGTGACCGGAGCGCGCGACGTGCTCGCCAGTGTGCTCGCTGACCATGACGATGTCGATGCAGTGTGGTACGTTGGTTCACAGCACGGAGCCGCCGCCGTGGAACGGGCATCGGCGTCCAATCTGAAACGCACTTGGACGGAATGGGACGGGCGCGAGTGGCTCGATCCGCGCGTGGGTGAGGGGCGGGAATTTCTCCGCCGCGCCACGCAGGTCAAGAACATCTGGATTCCGTACGGCGAGTAGCGCGCGAAGGTGCGCGCCGCGATCGCCGTGTGCACGACAAGCGACCTTTCTTCGACACCATGATCCAACTGCCGGCCTCACCCGACGCCTTCCGCGATGCCACGTGGGATGACGTCCTGCCGTACTACGACGCGCTCGCGGCGGTGCCGCTCGATACCACCGACGCGGTGGTCGAGTCGTGGCTCAGCACGTGGTCGAGGCTCGACACGCTGGTGGGTGAGGCCGGTTCGCTGGCCATGATTGCCTACACGGGCAATACGGCGGACACGGCGGCGGAACAGGCATACCTCCGCTTCTCCATGACGATCTTCCCGCAACTGGAAGAGCAGGGCGTGCGCCTCGCCAAGCGTCTGCTCGATCTGGGCTGGTCGCGCCCGGATCTCGACACCACGTTGCGTCGGTTCCGCACCGACATCGAGATCTTCCGCGAAGCCAACGTTGCACGCTTCTCCCAGATCGAAGAGTACTCGGCCGCCTATCAGAAGCTCACTGGCGGCCTCAGCGTCGATTGGGACGGCGCGGCAAAAACCATCCCGCAGCTGCAGCCGTATCTCAAGTCGCCCGATCGTGCCGTCCGCGAACGTGCGTTCCGTCTCGGCGCCGACGCCTACATGGCCAAGCGCGACGAGTTCGCCGACCTGTTCGACAAGATGTACGCGCTCCGTACGGCGGTCGCCACCGAAGCCGGGTTTTCCGACTTTCAGCAGTACTGCTTCGCGGCCAAACATCGGTTCGACTACACGCCACAGGATACCGCGCGCTTTCACGACGCGGTGCGCACCACCGTGGCGCCGGCCCTCGCGCGCCTCATGGAGCATCGCCGTGCCACGCTGGGCGTGGACGTGCTGCGCCCGTGGGATGTGTCGGTCGATCTCAACGCCGACGAGCCGCTCCGGCCGTTCGCCAACGTGGCCACCTTCATCGATCGCGCGAAGAACATCTTCCAGCGCGTCGATCCGGAGCTTGGTGCGCAGTTCGCGATCATGGCCGACGAGCAGCTGCTCGATCTCGAAAGCCGACCGGGGAAGGCGCCCGGTGGCTACTGCACCGATCTCCCGTTCCGCGGACGACCGTTCATTTTCATGAATGCCGTCGGCGTCCCCGACGACGTGCAAACGCTCGTGCACGAGGCGGGGCACTGCTTCCACGATTTCGCCACGCATCGGCTGCCGTTCACATGGCAACGTCGAACCGGACACGAGGCCGCTGAGCTCGCGTCCATGAGCATGGAGCTGCTGGCCATGCCCTACTTCGTGGCCCCCGACGGCTACTACACCCCCGATCAGGCGCGCGTGGCGTGGCTGGAGCACCTCGAAGACGTGCTAGGCAGCCTCGTGCACATTGCCAGCGTGGACGCGTTCCAGGCATGGATCTACACCGATCCCGCCGGCGCCGACCGCGACGCCCGCGACGCGAAGTGGCTGGAGCTGCGTCGCGACTTTGAGTCAGGGGTGGATTGGTCGGGGCTCGAGCGCGAGCGCGTAGGACGCTGGTACCGGCAGCTGCACATCTTCGAACTGCCCTTCTACTACATCGAATACGGGCTCGCGCAGCTCGGGGCGTTACAGGTGTTCCGCAACGCGGTGCACGATGCCGGTGACGCCGTGGCGGCCTACAAGCGTTTCCTGGCGCTCGGTGGCACCCGACCGCTCCCCGAGCTGTACGCCGCCGCGGGCGTCAAGCTGGTATTCGATGCCGACACCATGGCAGAACTGGTGGCGTTCGCCGAGGAGCGCATCGCGGCGCTGCGCGCCGGGGCCGACGCCCCGTTTCAGGGCGTGATGCCGGCGTGAGTGCGCGGTAGGAAACCTTTGGTCGCCATGATCGTATCCGGGGCATGACCCTCTCCCTCGGAGCTTCCATGCGTTTCGTACGACAGGTCGGGATCGCCGCCGTGGTGGCGAGCGTGATCGCCACCCCCGCGCGGGCTCAGGCGCCTGCCGCCCAGGCGCCTGCCGCCCAGCTGCCCACGGTCCAGCAGGTGTTCGACCACTTCGCCACCGCCGTGGGCGGCCGTGAGGCGTGGGCCAAGGTGCAGGGGCGGAGCGATAAGGGAACCGCGAACATCACCTTCGCTGGTCTCACCGGCGCGTACGAACGGCACACCGGCGCGCCGAACAAGATGCGGATGATCATCGATCTCGGCATGGCCAAGCTCGATCAGGGGTTTGACGGCACCGTGGGGTGGGCGGTGCAGCCCATGGGCGCCGCCACACGCATGCCCCCCGATCAGGAAAAGTCGCTGGCCGAGACGGTCCAGGTCGGCGCGGAGTTTCTCGACGCAGGCCGGTTTGTCAGGGCCTCCGTGGACGCCCGGGAATCGTTCGATGGCGTCGACTGCTACAGACTCTCCATCACCGCGAAGTCCGGGGAGGAGCGCACCGAGTACTTCGAGGTGGCCACCGGACTGCGCCGTGGCGTGATCACGAAGTCGCCGATGGGTGACCAGAAGGCCACACTCCACGACTACAAGGCGTTCGAGGGCAAGCTGATCCCCACCACGGTCACTCAGAGCACGCCGCAGGGCGATGTGGTGCTCACCACCACCGCGGTGGTGTTCACGCTCCCCGACCCCGCGCTCTTCAAGGCCCCCGAAGGGATCAGCAAGTAACCACGGGGCCGGCCAAGCGGGTCGTATCGCGGGGCGCGTGACGTCGGGCTACCGCCCGAGCAGGCGCCCCGCGAGCGCAATACCGCTCAGCCACGCGCGTTCCACCGAGGTCCGCTCTCGGCGCGTCGCGCCAGCCTCCCCCCAGTCGCCACAGGCGCCCACACTACGCACCGCGTCGAACAGGCAGGCGTCGTCCAGCCCCGACGCCACGCGCGCGTAGCGCCAACGGTGTGCCACCGCGTGCACGACCGCCCCGTCAATCGCCAGGCGTGCCCGGAGCGCCTCCGACACCTGTGCCGCGATCTCGGCCGGCGTGGCCTCCACGTGCTCGGCGCTCCATGCGCCCTCACTGTGCACCACCCACGCTTCGTCGCGTAGGCGTCCCGGTCGTACCGACTGCCGCCACGCGCGATGCACGATGGGGTCGTCGCTTTCGGCCAGCCCGTCGCGCAGCGCGGCGGCCACGGCGGCCGACGGCGGCGCATCGAACACCACCATGGTGCTCCAGCAGGGGAGCATGCGCACGCCGGCTAACGTCGCGGCCACGTCGGCCATATGGGACGATGTCCCGAGCAGGGTGACGGCCTGCGTCGCCGGCGTCGCCAGCGCCACGATATCGGCCGTGTGGGTGCCCCCGGTGGCGTCCGTGACCGTCCAGCGCGCGCCGTCGCGCGTCAGTGAGGCCACCTGCACACCGGTGCGCACCGTGAGATCGGTTGCGAGGTGCTTCGGCAGCGCGTTCATGCCGCGCGCGCCGATGAAGGCGCCGTCGGCCTGCGCGTGCAGCACGCCGTCGGCCTGCCAGGACGTCGCGAACGGCGCCGTTCGGCGGTCGTCCAGACGGAACGCGGGCGCCCCGTGATCGAACTGCCACACCCCCTCGCGGCGTGAGCTCAGCCGGCCGCCCACCCCTCGGCTCTTGTCCAGCACGGTCACGTCGAGGCCGTGGTCGTGCAGCGTCCGCGCGCACGCGAGACCCGCTATGCCAGCACCGATCACCAGCACGCGCGGCGTGGCACCCACGGGGCGCCGCACGTGCGCCCGGTACGCCGGCAGATTCATGCGTTCAACGTGTGACTCGGTCGTGCGCGGACGGACGGTCCCCAGCACTGCCACCGGCGGTGTGAAGGGACGGTCGAACTGCCCGAGGCACCACAACAGCCCCCCGAACGAGGCGGGATCGCGTCC
>JARIEV010000159.1 GCA_031127225.1 Gemmatimonadota bacterium
GCCCGTCGGGCACGCCGCGTTCGCCGGTGTTCCAGCGCCACGCGAGTTTCAGGCGCCCCACCGTGCTGCGGTCGATGTCCCCCACGGGCGAGTAGCGCATGGCCCCGGGGTCGCCGCTGGCCGTGGGCCACGCCACCGGTGGCGCCGTGACTGACTGGGCGGCCAACGGACGCACGAGCACACCGGCCGCGGCGGCGACGGTCACGGTGACAAACGAGCGGAACCAGCGGGGAGGACGCATGCGCGGGTGTGGCAGGAGGGAGTCAGGGCACGGAGCGGGGCCGACACACCGCGGGACGTGCGCGCGGGCCGCTCCGGCGCAATCTTCCTGCATGTCCTCGACTCCGCCACTGATCAACCTGCACGCCTTCGAGGCCGCCGCCGCCGAACGGCTCCCGCGCATGGTGTACGACTACTACGCCGGCGGGGCGAACGACGAAGTGTCGCTGCGCGGCACCCGTCAGGCGTGGGATAACCTCGCGATCCGCTATCGCGTGCTGCAGGACGTGGCCGATCGCTCACTCCGCACCACGGTGCTGGGGCACGAGCTCGAGTGGCCGGTGTTCGTGGCGCCGATGGCCTTTCAGCGGCTGGCCACCCCCGACGGCGAAGTGGCCACCGCCCGCGCCGCCGCGCAGTCGGGGGCCGGGATGATTCTCTCCACGCTCTCCACCTGCACCATCGAAGCGGTACGCGCCGCCACCGACGGCCCGCTCTGGTTTCAGCTGTACATCTACCGCGACCGCGGCGTGACGGCCGATCTCGTGCGGCGCGCCGAACAGGCCGGATGCACCGCGCTGGTGCTTACGGTGGATACACCGCTGCTGGGGCGCCGCGAGCGCGATCTCTTGAACGGCTTTCATGTGCCCAGTGACATCCCCGTCCCCAATCTGGGCGTGGACATCCGCGACACGCTGGCCAGCCAACAGTCCACCGCGTCGGCGCTGGGCACCTTCATCGAGCGCTACTGGGATGCCTCGATCGCGTGGCGCGATCTGGCGTGGCTGCAGTCGATCACATCGCTCCCCATTCTGGTGAAGGGGGTGGTGCGGGGCGACGATGCGCGCCGCGCGCTGGATCACGGGGCCGCCGGCGTGATCGTGTCCAATCACGGCGCCCGTCAGCTCGATACCGCGCTCTCCACGGCGCGCGCGCTCCCAGAGTGCGCCGATGCCATGGCGGGCGAGGGCGTGCTGATGGTGGACGGCGGGATCCGGCGCGGCACCGACGTGCTCAAGGCGCTGGCGCTGGGCGCGCAGGCGGTGCTGCTGGGGCGCCCGGTGCTGTGGGGCTTGGCCGTGAACGGCCGCGAGGGCGCGTTCGACGTGATGGCGCTGCTCAAGGCGGAGTGCGACCTCGCCTTCGCCCTGGCCGGGTGTCGCACGACGGCCGACGTGACCCGCGACCTGATCGCGCAGCCGGCGTAGCAGCGCGGGCCGCGCGGAGGCGATCCAGATGACCAACCGCCGGGGGGCGTCAGCGCACGTGTCACCGGCGCCCGGCGGATGTTTCCCTATCGGCCAACGGCGCTGCACATTCCTCCCCACGCGCACAGGCGCGTCCCTCCGGCTTCCACCAGGTGTGTGTATGACCCGCTCCGCCGTTCCATACGCCCTCGCGGCGCTGCTGCTCGCCGGTGCCGCGTCGCCCGGCATCGCCCAGCGCGCGCCCTCACAGATCCCCTCGCCGGTCAGCGTGCTGGGCTGGGAGCCCGGCACCGACCGCAAGCTGCCCAGCTGGAAGCAGGTCACCGACTACTTCACCGCCGTGGACAAGGCGAGCCCGCGCGTCTCGGTGCGCACGCTCGGTACAACCACGCTGGGACGTCCGTTCATCGTGGCGTTCATCAGTGACTCGGCCACCCTCAGAAATCTGCCGCGGTATCAGAAGATCCAGCAGCAGCTGATGGACCCGCGGCAGCGCACCGCCGCCATGAGGGCGTCGTTGATCGCGCAGGGCAAGAACGTCATTCTGATCACGTCGAGCATCCATTCCACCGAAGTGGGCGGCTTCCTCACGCCGTTTGTGATCACCGACCGCCTCGCGCGCGCCGACACCCCCGAGGCGAAGTCGATTCTCGCGAACACGATCATCATGCTCGTGCCCAGCCAGAACCCCGACGGCGTAGACATCGTGGGCGACTGGTACCGCAGCACGCTGGATACCCCGGCCGAAGGCACCACCCCGCCGGCGCTGTATCACTTCTACACCGGCCACGACAACAACCGGGACTGGTACGCGTTCACGCAGAAGGAAACGCGCTACACGGTGGACTCGCTGTACACGCCGTGGACGCCACAGATCGTGAACGACGTGCACCAACAGGGCGCAAACGCGGGACGCATTTTCATTCCGCCGTACATGGACCCGCTGGAGCCGAACATCGATCCTGTGCTCACGGCGAGCACCAACGCGCTCGGCATGGCGATGGCGTGGCGCATGACCGCCGACGGCAAGACCGGCATCGCCACCAACGCGTCGTACGACCAGTGGTCGCCGGCCCGGCAGTATTCGCTCAACCACCGCGGCGCGCGCATTCTCACCGAGACTGCGAGCGCCCGCTTGGCGTCGTCAATCGAGATTCCGTTCGACAAGCTGGGCACGGGGCGCGGCTACGATGCCAAGATCGCGTCGTGGAACTTCCCCTCGGTGTGGCCGGGCGGCCGCTGGGGGATCGGCGACATCGTGTCGTATCAGGTGAGCGCCACGTGGGCGCTGCTGGTGCAGGCGGCGCGCGACCGCGGCGCGTGGCTGGAGAGCTACGCCACGCTGGGAGAGCGCGCCCTGGCGGCCGATCATCCGTGGACCACCACCGACGTGCCGGCGATGTATGTGATCAGCAAGCAGCAGCGCGATCCGGCAGCGTTGCAGCGCCTGCTGTGGACGCTGCAGCACGGCCAGATCGTGGTGCACGAAAGCGAACCGGCGGGGAGCTATCTGGTGCCCACCGCGCAGCCGTTCGGCTCGTACGCCAAGGCGCTGCTGGAGCGGCAGGCGTACCCGAATCTGTCGGAGTATCCCGGTGGCCCGCCGAAGCGCCCGTACGACGTGACGGCGCACACGCTGCCGCTGCTGTTCGGGGTGGACGTGCAGGCGGTGAAGACGTCGTCGATGCAGCTGGGGGCGATCGTGAAGCCGGTGGCCGAGCCGTCGTACAACGTGCCCGGGTTGAGCGGCACGAGCCGCAAGCGCATTGCGATTTACCAGAGCTACAGCGCGTCGATGGACGAAGGGTGGACGCGGTGGGTGTTCGACGCGAACCGCATTCCGTTTACCACCGTGCACGATCGCGACCTCCGCGCCGGTGGATTGCGCGCGAAGTTCGACGCGATTCTCCTGCCCGACCAGGCACCGGCGCAGCTGCGCCGCGGGCTGGGGCAGCCGTATCCCGACTCCCTGCGTGGCGGCATCGGCGACGCCGGTGCGGCGGCGCTGAAGGCGTTCGTGAACGAAGGTGGCACGCTGCTCGCCTTCAACGAAGCCAGCGAGTACGCCATCGAAACGATGGAGCTGCCGGTGAAGAACGTGCTGACCGGCGTGAAGAACACCGACTTCTACGCCCCCGGCTCGATGTTCGCCGTGGAGGTGAACCGCGCGCATCCGCTGGCGGCCACCTACACCGCGCCGGTGCCGGCGGTGTGGTTCGAAGACAGCCCCACGTTCGAGATCACCGATGCCGCCAAGGCGTCGGCGGTGCTGCAGTATCAGGGCACCGGCGATCCGCTGCTGTCGGGGTGGCTGCTGGGCGCCTCCCGCCTGAACGGCCGCGCGGCGATGGTGGACGCCACGGTGGGGAACGGCCACGTGGTGCTGTACGGCTTCCGCCCGCAGTACCGCGCGCAGAGCAATGCCACCTGGCCGCTGATCTGGAGCGCGATTCTCCGGTAGGCCCGTGACCGCGCATTCCCTGTCGTTCATTCCTCTCCGCTCTCTTCACTCATGACACTCTCCTTACGGCGCCGCGCCCTGTTGACGGCCGCGCTCGCCGGCGCGGCGGTGGTTACCGGCCGCTTGACTCCCGCCCCGCTCATCGCGCAGCGCGCGGTGGGCGCGACCGTCGGTGGCGCCGCACGGCAGGGCACCACCGCGCTGGTGGGCGGCACACTCATCGACGGCAACGGTGGCGCGCCGATCACGAACAGTGTGATCCTCGTGCGCGGTACCACCATCGTGGCCGTGGGGCGCGTGGGGTCGCTGGCCGTCCCCGCCGGCGCCACGGTGATCTCCACCGAGGGGATGCACCTACTCCCCGGGCTGTGGGATATGCACGTGCACCTCATGCTCGTGGGGCACGGCAACTACGCGCATTGGGACAGCGTGTATCCGGGCGAATGGGGGCGCAGCATTATGCCGGCGGCGGCGCGGCAGAGCCTCATGGCCGGCGTCACCAGCGTGCGTGATCTGGGCGCACCGCTGGACGAGGTGATGGACGTAAAGCGCCGCATTGCGCGCGGGGAGCTGACGGGCTCCACGATCTACACCTCGGGGCCGTTCCTGCAGCACGCGCCGTATCCCGGCACCGAGAAGTTCCGGTGGGGGATCGACGGCGTGGCCGACGCGCGCGCGAAGGTGAAGCGGTTGGCCGACGCCGGCGTGGACGTGATCAAGCTGATCGATCAGGATCAGATGACCACCGATGAAATCCGCGCCATCGTGGACGAGGCGCACGCCCGCAAGCTCCCCGTGGTGGCGCATGCGCACCGCCCCGAGGAGATCCGGCGCGGGCTCGCGATCGGCGTGGACGACTTCGAGCACACCGGCCTGCAGACGGCGCCAGGCTATCCGGACGACGTGATGCAGGCGCTGCGCGAACGCACGGCGCAGGGAGCCAAGGGTCCGCTGTTCTGGACGCCCACCATCGACGTGCTCACCAACTACACCACGCGCCGCGACGACGACGAATATCTGGACGACACGCACTGGTACCAGTACGTGCCCGACTCGATTGCCCGTGATATCCGGCAGTCGCTGCGCGGACTGGATACGCTGTCGTACTACCGCTTCGTGGCCGACCGTGGCCCCACGCTGCAGCGCAAGTTCCAGCAGTTGCGTGAAAGCGGGGCGCGTCTGCTCATCGGCACGGACGCCGGCGTGCCGGGCAACTTCCACGGCTACGCCACCCCCGAGGAGATGGTCACGTGGGTGCGCCGCTACGGCATGGACCCGATGGAAACCATCCGGGCGGCCACCTTCTGGCCCTCCGTCGCCATGGGCGTCTCCGACCGGGTGGGCACCGTCACCCCCGGAAAGACCGCCGACATCATCGCGGTGCGCGGCAACCCGCTCACGTCTATCGAAACGCTGCGCAGTGTGCAGCTGGTGATGCAGCGCGGCCAGCGGATTCGCTGACCGCGCGGCCGCGCTCAACGCATGCGGCATGATCACACGGCCGACCGGCGGAGCTCGCCGGTCGGCCGTTGTGCATTCAGCGCTTGCCGGCGGGCGGGGCGCCCACGCGGAACGGATCGCGCACGGGGTCCTTGGCGGGCGCGAGCTTGCGTGACGCCTGCACCATCCGCTCCACCTCGTCCATCAGCTTCGCGTTGTTGAGCACGATGCCGTCCTTGATCGTGTGCACGATGCCGTTGGTGCGGATCATGCTGCCGCTCTTGTCGAGCGTGAGATCGCCGAACGAATACAGATACTTGAGATTGACCGCAGGATTGCCGTCCACCAGCAGCAGGTCGGCCTTGTAGCCGGGGCGCACGAGTCCGAGCAGCGGCTCGCCCAGCGTGCGGGCCGAGTGGTAGGTGGCCGACTTGAGCACGTCCAGCGTCTGCATGCCGGTTTCGCGCTGCAGCTGCAGCTCGCGCACCGTGGAGAAGCCCGGCGTGGCCCAGATGTAGTTGTCGTCGGTCCCGAAGGCCACGCGGCCACCGCGCTTGTTGAACTCGTAGATCAGGTCGCCCCACAGCCGGTACGCCGACGTCCAGTTGTACTCGTCGTCGCTGGTCCAGTCGTAGTGGTACGCGCCATGAAAGGCGGGGTTGGGGAGGTTCCAGTTCCACAGCGCCTGATGCGTGTACTTGTCGGTCCACGGCAGCGACGTGGCGCGCAGCACGTCGCGGTTGGCCTCGTATACCACGCGCGTGGGGAGCATCGTCACACCGCACTTGACCAGCGAGTCGGCCACCGCGTTGAGCAGACGCTCCTTGTTGGCGTAGGTCCACACGCGCCCGGCTTCCCGGAACCGCTCGCTTTCGTTGCCGTACTCGTAGCTGCGCGGGAACTGCTGCGCCGATCCGTCCAGCGACGATTCAGCGTACCCGTAGTGGTGCTCGATCATCGTCACGCCCGCACAGGCGGCGCGCACGGCCTGCGTGACCGCGGTGTTGGCGGGCTGCAGGTGGAACGACGTGATCATGCCGTTCTCCTTGGCCGCCTTCGCGATGGCCGTTACCAGCTCCAGCGACCACCCCAGCGGGTCCATCGAGATCACGCGGTTGCCGTTGGCCGCCATCGCCTTCACCACCTGCGGCGCGAGGGCGGGATCGTCGAGCAGTCGCCCCTTGAACGTGGTGCCTGCGCCGTAGCTCACCAGCGGGAACATGCGCGGCGCAATCATCTCGTTGGCGGCGCTGCGCTTGGCCTCGCGCATACCGTCCTCGTAGCCGCGATCGGCCGCGTTGACCATGGTGGTCACGCCCATCGCCAGCTTGAGGTAGTACACGTACTCGATTTCCTGCGGCAACGTCCGGATGTGCGTGTGCAGGTCGATCATCCCTGGCATCACGTACTTGCCCTCGGCCTCGATGATCCGGTCGCCCGTCATACGGGGCCGTCCACCGGCGCGCTCGGCCGTGACGGGATCGAAGGCCACCATCTCGGTGATCATGTTCCCTTCGATCTTGATGTCGTACGGGCCGGCCGGCGGACCGCCATGGCCGGGGATGACCATCGCGTTGCGGATGACCAGCGAGGCGTACGGGCCGGCGCCCAGGTCGCCGAATTGTTTGGTGACCACAGGAGGGACCGGCGCCGGCGCGGGGGCCGGGGCACGGCGCTGGGCGGCCACGGCCACCGGAGCGGCCGCGAGGGCCGTCGCGAGTGACGCGGCGGCCAGAGGGAACAGCGACGAACGACGCATGGACAGGGGGCAGAAGCGGGAGCGGGCGCGCGGCACGGTCATAGCCGGCCGCGCCACGGAACGCACGCGAGCGCCCAGACGATACGGCGCGGACCCGAACGGGGGAAGCGCGGCGGCGGCGCCGACCGCTATGCGCGATTCCCTGACGGCGCGGCCGCCGGGGCGCGCCGATCTTTCTGCCCGACCTCACCCGGACGACCCCTACCGGACCATCCATGCCCGACCGCCCGCCGCTGGAATACACCGTGCACGCCGAACGCCGTGACGCCCATGGCAGCGTGGTCCGCTGCAAGGACGCCACGATCACGATCGACACCGATCTGGCCGGCCGCACCGACGCGTTCAATCCCGCCGAGCTGCTGCTCGCCGCGCTGGCCGCCTGCATGCTCAAGGGGATCGAGCGCGTGGTACCGATGCTGCACTTTTCCCTGCGCGGGGTGCGCGTGCAGCTGCATGGCGTGCGGCAGGACGTCCCGCCGCGTCTCGCGACGATCCGCTACGAGATCGTGGTGGACACCGACGAGCCAGACACGCGCCTCGCCCTGCTGCACACCAACGTGCAGAAGTACGGCACCGTGTTCAACACCGTCGCGCCGGGCACCGACCTGCAGGGCACGCTCACCCGCGCCTGAGGGGGGCGGCGTGCCGGCACGCTCAGAACCGGTCGGGGCTGGCCTCCGCACCTTGTCGCGCCGCCGGGGCGCGGCGTAGCCTTCGCCGGCCCCCCTCATTCCGTCATGGAGCCTGATGCAGCGTTCGGCCATAGTCACCGCAGTTCCGCACGGCCGTGGCCGCACGCGGCAGGTCACGATCACGAACGTGGGCGACGAGGTCGCGCTGGAGCTGGGGGTACGGTTCCTGGCCGGCGCCGAGGACCGCACCGACTGGCTGGTGGGGACGCGCCCCCGCGTGCTGGGCCCGGGCAAATCGCTGTGCCTGGACGTTGGGCAGGCGCCGGGGCCGAGCGAGTGCAAGCTGATCGTGTCGTGGGTGGACGGGCGCGGCAACACCAGCCGCTGGGTGGGCGTGATCAGCCGCCGGTAGGGGGCGACGGGCGGGGGCGAGGCGGAAAATGTCGGGGGAAACACGCCACGGCGCGCACCGGACAGCGCGTCAGGACGGCGGTGATAGGGGCGCGTGAGGTGCGGGTCT
>JARIEV010000160.1 GCA_031127225.1 Gemmatimonadota bacterium
GGCGACACGCGCACGCCTTTGTACATCTTGGTGGTCACCACGGTGTTCGGACTGGTGCTCGACCCGATCCTCATTCGCGGTTTTGGTCCCGTGCCCGCGTTCGGTATTCGCGGCGCCGCGCTCGCCACGCTCGTGCCGCGTGGACTCGGCTGCATTGTCGGCGTGATCATCCTGCAACGGCGCAGCATGCTGCGCTGGGCGAAGCCGCGCTGGGACGTCATCGCCAGCATCGCGCGCGTGGGAGCGCCAGCCGCGCTCACGGGGGTGGCGTTCAGTGCGATTTACGTGGTGCTCACGCGCATCACCACGCAGTTCGGCACGCCAGCGCTGGCGGCACTCGGGCTGGGCTTTCGCATCGAGAGCGTGGTGTATGTGGTGTCGGTTGGTATGGGTGCGGCGGTGGCCGCGATCGTGGGGCAGAGCATGGGTGCCGACGATCCCGATCGCGCCGAACGCGCGGGGTGGACCGCCACCGGCATCGTGAGCGTGGTCGGCGCGATCATGGCAGGGGCGTCGTTCTTCTTTGCCGAAGACTTTGTTGGCATTTTTTCGACCGATCCGGCCGTGATCGCCGAAGCGGCGCGCTACCTGCGCATTGCGGCGTTCTCGCAGCTATTTCTAGGCGCTGAGGTCGTGCTGGAAAGTGCGATGGGCGGAGCCGGGTGGACGCTGTGGCCGATGATCGGCTCGAGCACGATCACGCTATCGCGACTGCCGATCGGCGCGTGGGCGGCCGCGCAGTGGGGCACCAGCGGGTTGTGGTGGACGCTGGCGCTCACGGCGGCGGCGCGCGGGCTGTTGATGGCCGCGCTGTGGGGCAGTGGACGATGGCGTCGCGTGCGTGTGTAACGCACGTTACGACATGATCGCTCCCGCCATCACGCTGCTCACCGACTTCGGCACCGCCGACGGCTACGTCGCCGAAATGAAGGGCGTCCTCACCACGCTGGCGCCCGGTATTCCGCTGCTCGATCTCACGCATGATGTGCCGGCGCAGGATGTGGCGTTCGCCCGCCTCACGGTCGCGCGCTACTGGCGTCGCTTCCCGGTCGGCACGGTGCATCTCGTGGTCGTCGATCCCGGCGTCGGCACCTCGCGCGAGGCCATCGCCGTGTGCAGCGAAGGGCGCTATCTGGTGGGCCCCGACAATGGCGTGCTGTCGCCGGCGCTCTTCGCGCTCGATGCGCGCGTGGTCTCGCTCACGGTCGACGCGCAGGCCTCGCCCACCTTCCATGCGCGTGATGTGTTTGCGCCGGCCGCTGCGCAGCTGGCCCGCGGCGTTTCGCTCGACATGATCGGCGAGTCGTTCAACCAGCCGGTGCGACTGCGCACGCCGCAGCCGCGCCGCGGTTTGGATGGCGCCCTGCACGGCGAGATCCTCACCATCGACCGCTTCGGCAACGCGATCACGAATCTCGCCGCCCGCGACGGCGTAGCGGTGCAGGTGGGCGGCCATCAGGTGCGGTTGGTGCGCACGTATGGCGAGGCGGCACCGGGCCAACTGGTGGCGCTGGTGGGCTCCAGCGGCTTCGTGGAGATCGCCGTGCGCGACGGTCACGCGGCGGCCCGAATGAGGTTGTCGCGCGGTCAGGCCGTGGAGCTGGCGCCGGTGATGCGTTGACATCATCATAATGATGCGTTAGCATCAGATATGCGCACGACTATCGATCTCGACGACGCGCTCCTCAAGCGTCTCCGTGACACCGCCCACCGCGAAGGGGTGCCGTTCAAGGCGCTGCTGCATCGCGTGATTCTGCGCGGGCTCGACGAAGCCCCGTCGGTCGCCCCGACGCACTACGAGCCGCGCTCCTACAGCATGGGCCCGGTACGCGAGGGATACGATCTCGTGAAGGCCCGGTGGATCGTGGACGATCTCGAAGACGAAGAGATCATTCGGAAAATGAACGAGGGGCGCTGAGGGGTGATTGTCCCCGACGTCAATCTGCTGGTGTACACGCTCAATCGTGACAGCCCGCAGTGCACTCGTGCGCGTGAGTGGTGGCGCACGCTGCTCAACGGCGATGAGCCCGTCGGTCTCACCTGGGTGACCGTGATGGGCGTCGTACGCATCAGCACGAACCCGCGGATCTTTCGCTCGCCGCTCGCGCTTGTTGACGTGCTCGAGAATGTGGATGACTGGCTCGCGCAGCCGGTCGCGAGTGTGCTCGAACCTGGCGCTCGGCATTGGGCGGTCATGCGGACGCTGCTCGCCGAAGCCGGCCGCGGCGCCAACCTCACCACCGACGCCCATCTCGCCGCGCTGTGCATTGAACGTGGTGCCACGCTGCATAGCGCCGACGGCGACTTCGCGCGCTTTCGTGGACTGCGCTACGAAAACCCGCTGCGCTGAGCCTTCGGCCGTCCTACCGCACCGCCACACCCGTGAACAGCGAGCTGTTCACGAGAAAGTGCACCCAGATGCTGGCCACGTAGCCCAGGGCAATCGCCCAGCTCCATTTCAGGTGCGCCATGAACGTGTAGGTGCCGCGCGCTTGCCCCATCAGCGCCACGCCGGCTGCGCTGCCGATCGAGAGCAGCGATCCGCCCACACCGGCCGTCAGCGTGACCAGCAACCACTGCCCGTTGTCCATCGGCGGTTGCATCGACAACACCGCGAACATCACCGGGATGTTGTCGATGAGCGCCGATAAGACGCCGATGGCCACGTTCGCCTTGGTGGCACCGAAGCCGCCGTACGCCACCTGCGACAGCGCCTCGAGATAGCCGATCGCGCCGAGTCCGCCCACGCACAGGATGACGCCGTAGAAGAACATCAGCGTGTCCCATTCCGCCTTCTCGAGTCGCTTGAACACATCGAACGGTTCGCGTTCGGCCCCCGCGTGCGAGACCACCTCGAAGGGGTTGTCCGAATCCACGCTGTGCCGCTCCGCGCGCACGGCAATCTCGCGGATCGCGGTGCGCTGCAATGTCCAGCCGTACAGCTTGAGAGCGCCGAGGCCGGTCATCATGCCGAGCACCGGCGGCAGGTGCAGAAACTGATGCACGCTCACGGTGGCGGCGATCGTGAGCAGGAACAGCCCGACGATCACGAACGCCCCCGGTTGCAGTCGCATCTGATCGGTAATCGGCGCCGGTCGTCCTGCCCCCACTGCGGTGCTCATGATGGCCGCGGGCACCAGCCAGTTCACGAGCGACGGCAGGAACAGCGCAAAGAATCCGGTGAAGGGGATGAGCCCCTTCTGCCACACCATTAGCGTCGTGATATCGCCGAAAGGCGAGAACGCTCCGCCGGCATTGGCCGCCACCACGATGTTGATGAGCGACACGAGCACGAAGCGCGGATTGCCGACACCGACACTGAGCACCACGGCGCCCATCAAGAGCGCGGTGGTGAGATTGTCGGCGATCGGAGAGATGCAGAACGCCAACGCCCCCGTAATCCAGAACAGACCGCGCAAGCTGAAGCCGCGCGACACCAGCCACCCGCGCAGCGCGTCGAACACGCCGCGCTCCTCCATGGAATTGATGTACGTCATCGCCGCCAGCAAGAACAAAAAGAGCTCGGCGTACTCCAGCAGATTATGCCGAACCATCTCTTCGGCAAACTGCGTGAGTGCGAGCTTGGTGGCCGGGTCGGTCGCGGCGTCGGCCGCCTGTGTGTACCGCCAGCCGATGAGCGCCCAGATGATGCCCGCGGCGATCAGCACCGGCTTGGATTTGCGCAGGTGCAGATACTCTTCGCCGATCACCACGGCGTAAGCGAGCAGGAACACCACCAGCGCGGCGATGCCGACGCCGGTGGTGGTCAGATCCGGGCGGGTGGCCGCAGTGGAGAGTTCAACCATGCCGAAGGATAGCCCCCCGAACGCCCATCGCGCCCGCCGTCAGCGTTCGGCGCCGGGCCCGTCGCCGATGTTGGCCCCGTCACCCAGATCGCGGTCGGTGCTCACGGGTCGCCGGGCGGCCACCACGCCCTGCACGGGCGTAGGTGTCTGCCAGCTCGGTGTCGCGACTTCGGTGGTCATGGTGGTGGAGCCAGCCCCGGAGCCCCAGCGCGACGCGAACCCCGACATGCCGAAGCCCGAGCCGCCGAAGCGCACCGTGAACTGCGTGACCCCGAGGCGGGATTTCACGACCGCGCCAATCCCGACCGTGGCGACAGCCCACGTGAACGCCACCGCGATCAGTCGCGCGATGGCGCCAACCACCGGCACCTTCGCCGCCATGGCGGCGCCGAACCAGATCAGGCTGAGCGTCACGAGTCCGGCCGTCAGTCCGCGCAAGGCGGCGCTGCGATCGCTCCGCCCGGCACCGCGTCCCACCAGCGCCCGGCCAATCACCATCGCCACGGCCAGCAGACCCAGCGTGAAGGCGCCAGCGTACGCGAGCGCCCAGGCGAGGGCGGCGAGCGGAATGGCCAGAATGCCGATGATCGTGATGGCGCAGGCCACGATGATCAGGGCCAGCAGGGGGACGGCCAGCAGTTGCCAGAGCAGCCCGACCCAAAAGCTGCCAGACACATCCCGGGCCGCGGCGCGCGCGACCGCCAGGAGCGCCTCTTCGGCGGTCATGAGCACCACCAACCCGATGATCAGGCCGATGCCGAACACGCCGGCGATCGCCATGAGGTGGGTCGATGCGGTCAGCATGCCGTCACCCTTCGCGCGCGTTTCGCGAGGTGGTGGCGAGGGCGCGTAGGCCGACGACTCCCATCCCCACGACCGCGACGAAGCCGCCCACGGCGACGGCGGCCATTTCCGGCGTTCCGGTGCGCACCGCATCAAGCCCCGGCTGGCCGAGGACGGTGGATGTGAGGTCCGTGACGGCCGCCGCGATTTGGTCTCGCACCCCCTCCGCGCCGAGACGCGTCAGGATGAACGCCATGTCCGCGCGCGCCAACACCCATGTGGCACCGGCCGTGGCGAGTCCGGCGGCGACCGCCGCGCCGAGGCCGGCGGCGACTCGGGCCACACGACCCGCCGGGACGAACTGCTCAACGGTGCGGGCGGCGGCGGCGTGCCACGGCTCGAACACCTGCACCTGCGCCATCACGCGGTCGGCGAAGTGCGGCGACGGCGCGAAGTCGGGAAGCGCGTCGAGGGCCACCATGAGTTTGCGCGCGTCCGCCAGCGCCTGCCGGCAGGGCAGGCACGCGTGGACGTGCCCCCGCAGGGGGGCGACGCCAAAGCCTTCCTCCCCGTCCAGCAGGAGCTCGATTTCGTCCGATCTCAGATGTTTGTCATGCATGCGGCGCCCTCCAGGTGGGCCTACGCGCCGGCGGGTGGCCGGGTTTCACGGTGTCGCCTCCGCCCTCGGCGGAGACGGGTCGGTGCACTCGAGCGGGACGGGGATTAATCACGCAGCCCCTCCAGCGCCTTGCGGAGCTCGTGGCGGGCCCGGTGGATGTAGGTCTTGACCGTGCCCAGCGGCAGGTCGAGGGTGGCGGCAATCTCCTCGTACGCGCGCCCTTCCACATGACGCAGCATGATGCACGCACGATACTCGGGGCGGAGTCCGGCGATGGCGCGCTCAATGGCCGTCCCCAGCTCCTTGGCCTCCAGCTCCTCGAGGGCGTTCTCCTGCTCGGACTCGAGGTTGAGGGTCGTGGCCTCGACCTCGCTGGCCGTGGCGGCGTGCGGGGAGCCGTCCATGCTGATCGTGTCCAGACGCCGCTTCCGGAGGTGATCGATGGCGACGTTGTTGGCGATCTTGAACAGCCAGCTCGAGAACTTGAACTCGGGGCTGTACTTGTCGATGTGGTTCAGGACTTTGATGAACGCATCCTGCGCGAGGTCTTCGGCCGTTTCCCGGTCCCGGACCATGCGGAAGACGAGCGAGAATACCGGTCGCTCGTAACGGCGCACGAGTTCGCGAAAGGCGAGCTCGCGCCCCTGCTGCGCCAGGCGAACGACATCGGCATCGGGGAGCGTCCCCAGCTCGTCGAGGGTCTGCATCGGATGGGGGTAACCTAGCATGCTCCCGCGCTTGCTCGCACTCCCCCGCCTATCGATGTTTCGGCGATGACCGTCGTCCCGAATCCGAACGAGACCGCCGAACGCGCTGGATCCGCCGACCGTGCCGTGCAGGCCGCCCGCGGGGAAGGGAAGCGCGAGTACGTGCAGCAGATGTTCTCGGACATCGCGCCGCGCTATGATCTGCTCAATCACGTCCTGTCGATGAACATCGATAAGGCGTGGCGGCGGAAAGCGCTGCGCGCCCTGCAGTGGACCCAGCGGCCGGCCGGGAGCTATCTCGACCTCTGCGCCGGCACGCTGGATGTCGGCGCCGCGCTGGTGAAGCAGCCGGGATTCACCGGCTTCGTCGCCGGTGCCGATTTTGCCGTGCCGATGTTGCGTCACGGCCATGGCAAAGCCCCGCGCGACGTGCTTGCCCCGGTTGGCGCTGACGCCTTGGCGCTGCCCTTTGCGAGTGCCTCCCTCGACGGTGCGATCGTGGCGTTCGGCATCCGCAATGTGGCCGATCTCGACGCCGGACTGCGCGCAGTCCATCGCGTGCTCAAGCCCGGCACCCGCTTCGTGATTCTCGAATTCTCCACGCCGCCGCTGGCGCTCGTCCGGTGGTTCTACCACCTGTACTTCCATCACGTGCTGCCGCTGGTGGGGCGCCTCGTGAGTGGCCACGGCAGCGCGTATACCTACCTGCCCATGTCGGTCTCGCATTTTCCCACCGAAGACACGCTCGCCGGCCATATGCGCCGCGCGGGTTTCACCACGGTTACGTGGGATCGGCTCACCTTCGGGATCGCCGCGATTCACGTGGGGACGGCGTGAGGAACGACATGGCACTCCGCCGGATTGGTCTCTGATGTCCCTCGATACGCTTTCCGATTTCATCGCCGCCATCGATCGTGCCGGCGAACTGCACCGCATCACCGAACCCGTGAAGGTGCATCTCGAGATCACCGAGATCGCCGACCGCGTCTCCAAGATGCCCGGTGGAGGCAAGGCGCTGCTGTTCGAGCATCCGATTCTCCGCGACGGAACCCGTTCGCAGTATCCGGTGGCGATCAACCTGTTCGGTTCCATGCGCCGGATGGCGATGGCACTCGGCGTCGATGATCTCGACGCCATCGGGGATCGCATCACGGCCCTCATGGACCTCAAGGTCCCTGACGGCTTTCTGGGCAAGCTCTCGCTGCTGCCGCGGTTGCTCGAAGTGTCCAAGTTTCCGCCGCGCACCAAGAGCGGCACGCCGTCGTGTCAGGACATCGTGTGGCAGGGCGACGAGATCGATCTCGACAAGATCCCCGTACTGCACTGCTGGCCCGAGGACGGCGGTCCGTTCGTGACCATGACGGCGGTGATCAGCAAGGATCCGGTGCGCGGCATACGCAACGTGGGCATGTACCGCGTGCAGCAGCTCGACAAAAAGTCCGTCGCGATGCACTGGCAGCGCCACAAGACGGGAGCCGAGCATATGCGGCAGATGGCGGAGCGCGGCGAGAAGATGCCGGTGTGCATCGTGGTCGGCGCCGATCCGGCCAGCATGTTCTCCGCGAGCGCCCCGTTGCCGCCGAACATCGACGAGTTCCTGTTCGCCGGCTTCCTGCGTCGCGATCCGGTCAAGCTCACGAAAGCCGTGTCGTGCGATCTGGAAGTGCCCGCGGACGCCGAGTTCGTGATCGAGGGCTACATCGATCCCGCGGAAGCACTGGTGGTTGAAGGGCCGTTCGGCGATCACACCGGCTTTTATTCCGAAGCGGACCTGTACCCAAAGGTGCACGTCACCGCCGTCACGATGCGGAAGAATGCGGTGTATTCCACCACGATCGTGGGTCGTCCGCCCATGGAAGATTTCTATCTCGGCCACGCTACCGAGCGCATCTTCCTGCCGTTGCTCAAGCTCACCACGCCGGAGGTGGTGGACTACCACATGCCGGCCGAGGGAGGCTTTCACAACCTCGTGTTCGTGAGCATCGACAAGAAGTACCCGGGACACGCCGACAAGGTGATGCACGCCTTGTGGGGACCGGGACTGATGTCGCTGGCCAAGGTGCTGGTGGTGGTCGACAAGGAAGTGAACGTGCGCAATCCGGTGGAAGCGTGGTGGGTGGCGCTCAACAACATGGATCCGCAGCGCGACGTGCGGTTCACCATGGGGCCGGTGGATGTGCTCGACCATGCCAGCCGCGCCTTCACCTACGGCAGCAAGATGGGGATCGATGCCACGCGGAAATGGCCGGAGGAAGGCTTCACCCGCGCGTGGCCCAAGGTGATCACGATGGATGCGGCCACGCA